>NZ_JBFREA010000007.1:0-99333 GCF_052114065.1 Specibacter sp. RAF43
GCCCTGCCCCCACCCAGCCAGCCGGGGTAATCCGGCCCCCGCCTCGGGCGGCCCGGGCGCCTCGGGCGCCTCGGGCGGCCCGGACCTTCGTCCCTTCTTTTTACAACAGCAACCAGAAAGAGAAAGTTCAGTGAACGCAACCAGCAATCTTCCCGTCACCCTTGTCGATGTTCAAGCAGCACGGGAGTTATTGCGGGAGATTATTGCGCTCACCCCCGTGGAAAGTTCGCGGGCGCTGGGGCGGATGACGGGCTCGGAGGTGTTCTTCAAGTGTGAGAACCTCCAGCGCGCCGGGTCGTTCAAGGTGCGCGGCGCGTACACCCGCATGGCCCGGCTGTCCGCCGCGGACCGGGCCCGCGGCGTCGTGGCCGCCTCGGCCGGCAACCACGCCCAAGGCGTGGCGGTCGCCGCGAAGGCGCTGGGCATCAAGGCCCGCATCTACATGCCGGTGGGCGTGGCGCTGCCCAAGCTGGCCGCCACCCGGGGGCACGGCGCCGAGGTGGTCCTGCACGGCTTCAATGTCGACGAGTCCCTGGCCGAGGCCGAACGGTATGCCAACGAGACCGGGGCCGTGTTCGTGCACCCGTTCAACAACGTCGACGTCGTCTCCGGGCAGGGCACGATCGGCCTGGAGATCCTCGAGCAGGTGCCCCACGTGGACACGATCGTCATGGGCGTGGGGGGCGGCGGGCTGCTTGCCGGCGTCGCCGTGGCGGTCAAGGCCCGGGCCAGGGAGCTGGGCCGGGAGATCCGGGTGATCGGCGTGCAGGCCGAAAACGCGGCCGCCTACCCGCCGTCGCTGGCCGCCGACGCCCTGGTGCCCCTGAAGCGGGTCTCCACCATGGCGGACGGCATTGCCGTGGGCCGGCCCGGGCAGATCCCGTTCTCGATCATCCGTGAGCTGGTCGACGACGTCATCACCGTCAGCGAGGACTCGCTGGCCCGGGCGCTGATCTTCCTGTTGGAACGCTCCAAGATGGTGGTCGAGCCGGCCGGCGCGGTGGGCGTGGCGGCGCTGATGGAAGGCAAGATTGAAAATCCCGGCACGACGGCGGTGATCCTCTCCGGCGGCAACATCGACCCGATGCTCATGCTCAAGGTCATCCAGCGCGGCCTGGCCGCCGCCGGCCGGTTCCTCACCGTGCGCATGATGCTCAACGACCGGCCCGGTTCGCTGGCCACCATCTCCCGGATCATCGCCGAAAACGACGCCAACGTCACCGGCGTGGACCACACCCGCGTGGGCGGGTCCATCAGCATGGGCGACGTCTCCATCACGGTGGACCTGGAGACGAAGGGCCACGAGCACTGCGAGCATGTCCTGACCGCCCTGCGCGCCGAGGGGTTCCAGCCGATCGTCGTCCACTAGGCCGCACCGGCTGGCTTACGCAACTGGCCCGCATTAGATGTCGAAAATTCACGAAATTTCGCGATTTTTCGACATCTAATGCGGGCCAGTTGCCGGGCTCACGGGGCCGGCGGACTACGCCTCCCGGTACGGGGTCGCCTCAAGGATCTCCACGTCAATGGTCTTGCCGTTGGGGGCAATGTAGCTGAGCTTGTCGCCCACCTTGTGGCCGTGAATGGCGCCGCCCAGGGGGGACCGCTCGCTAAAGACGTCCATTTCCGCGGCGCCCACCTCGCGGCTGCCCAGCAGGAACCGGGTCTTGTTGCCCGCGATGTTGGCCACCACCACCATGCCCTGCTCGACGACGCCGTCGTCGGCCGGTGCCTCGCCCACCTGGGCGTCACGCAGGAGTTCACTCAGCTGGCGGATGCGGGCCTCGATCTTGCCCTGCTCATCCTTGGCGGCATGGTAGCCGCCGTTTTCCTTCAGATCGCCTTCGGAGCGGGCCTGCTCGATCTTGCTGACAATCTCGGCCCGGCCGGGCCCGGAAAGTTGCGCCAACTCTGCCTGGAGACGATCGAAGGCTTCCTGGGTCAGCCAGGCTGCGGACGCACTGTTAGTGGTAGGCACGTTGTTCTCCTTGAGTGTACAAAAAAGCAAAGACCCCGCTGACGGCGGTTCCGGCGGCGGTCCGCATCAGGAAAGCGGCCGTCGGGTGAGGGCCGCATTTCCATCCGCAGAACAACACTGGTTGACCAAGCGGGGCAAAGGTATACAGGCCAGTTTAGTCAATAAGGCGGATAAACCCAAGAATCATGCCGGCGCGTGTTCCGCCTACCGCACGATCCAGCAGCTGTCCACGATGCCGGTGACGGCCAGTGAGTCGGTGCGCACTTCGCCGTGCACCGCCGTCGTCCGGGCGCCGGCACTGCCGGCGTCGGCGTCGGGGCCGACGGTGACAATGTTCCAGCCCACCACCGCATAGGTGGAATTCAAGGCCTGGAGCGCGCAGGCGGCGGTGGCCTCGGGATCCTTGGTCACGGCCAGCTCGATGGTCGTCATGGTGGAGTCGGCAACGTGGTAGCTGATCAACTTTTGGCTGACTCCGCTGTTGGCGCCCACGGTGACCCACAGGATCCAGGCGAGGGCCAGCACGCCGACCAGGGTCAGTATGATGGCCTTGGCCCTTTTGGTGAGCGTTCGCTTGGGCGTGCCGTATCGATTGGCTACGCTTGTAGCTGCTGGAGAATGAGAATTTGTCACTGCGTCCACTGTTGTCTTGGTCCGCGGTCCGGCCGCGGCGGTCCGCCCCACTGGCGGGGTGAATCGGATGCGACCAGTTTAGCGTTCATTCCAGCACGAGTTTTCCGCCCCATTTTAGACCAGCAGAATCGAAGGTAGCCCAGTGACCCCCAATGCGGCGCCCGCCAACGAACCACTTCGCCTCTTGGCCGTGCATGCCCACCCGGACGATGAAGCCAGCAAGGGCGCGGCCATGATGGCCGGCTACCTTGCCGCCGGGGCCGAGGTCATGGTGGCCACCTGCACCGGTGGGGAGCGCGGCGGCATCCAAAATCCGTCCCTGGTGGGGGATGCGCATTCCGGCCGTGACATGGGCGGGGCGCGGCGGCTGGAGATGGCCAGGGCCGCCGCAATCCTGGGCATCCGCCACCAGTGGCTGGGCTTCATGGACTCCGGCCTGCCGGAGGGCGAGCCGCGCCCGGCCCTGCCCGCCGGCTGCTTTGCACTGAAAACGGTGGAGATCGCCTCGGCACCGCTGGTGCGCCTGGTGCGCCGCTTCCGCCCGCACGTCATTGTCTCCTACGACGAAAACGGCGGCTACCCGCATCCGGACCACATCATGGCCCACAAGGTGGCCGTGGAGGCGTTCCGGGCCGCCGGTGACCCAACCCGCTACCCGGGGACCGGGGAGGCGTGGGAGCCGCTGAAACTGTACTACGATCTGGCCTTCAACCCCCAGCGTTTCCGGGCCCTGCACTTTGCGTTGCAGGATGCCGGCCTGGCGTCCCCGTACGCGGAGCGGCTGGCGAGCTGGCTGGAGGCCGATTCGGAGGGGCACACGCCACCGGCCGGGTCCCACCCCACCACGACGCAGGTGGACTGCGGGGAGTTCTTTGAAAAACGCGACGACGCCCTCCGCGCGCACGCCACCCAGGTGGACCCCGACGGGTTCTTTTTCGCCGTCAGCCCCGAGATGCAGCGCAAGGTGTGGCCGTGGGAGGACTATTCGCTGATCGTTTCCCGGGTGCCCACCACCCTGCCCGAAAACGACCTCTTCGCTGGCCTACGATAGATGGTAACTGAACCCGTCCGCATCGGGCCCTGGGGGATCAAATGAAAGACGACTTGTGCACACATTGATTTTGCTCGCCGCCACCACGCCGCCGCCCGCGCCCACGCCCACGCTGCGGCCCGGGCTCACCGACGACCAGATCGGCCCGGGCCTCCTGGGCTTCCTGGCCATGTTCTTCATTGTGGCGATCATGTTTTTCCTGATCAGGGACATGGTCAAGCGCATTCGCCGCGTCCGCTACCGTGAGATGGTCGAGGGCGGGGCCCACGGCCCGGACGCCGAACAGCCGGGCATTCCCGTGGTCTCGGACGACGCCGGAACCCGCCCGGGCGCCCAGGCCCCCGACCGTGCGGACGCCCCGGACGCCGGCGGTGCGCAGACGCCCGGCGGCGCCCCGGACAAGTCCGCCAAGTAAGGATTGGCCATGAATCGGCTGGCCGGCGAACCCAGCGCCTACCTGCGCCAGCACGCCGGCAATCCGGTCGATTGGCAGCCGTTTGACGACGCCGCGTTCGCCGAAGCCCGCCGGCGCAACGTCCCCGTGTTCCTGTCCGTGGGCTACGCGGCCTGTCACTGGTGCCACGTCATGGCGGGCGAATCGTTTGAGGATCCGGCCATTGGCGCCTACCTCCGCGAACACTTCGTGGCCATCAAGGTAGACCGTGAGGAACGCCCCGACGTTGACGACGCCTACATGGCGGCCACCCAGGCCCTGGCCGGCCAGGGCGGCTGGCCCATGAGCGTCTTCCTCACGCCCGCCGGGCAGGCCTTCTATGCGGGAACGTATTTCCCGCCGCAACCGTCGTCGGGCCGGCCGTCGTTCCGGCAGGTCCTGGACGCCGTGGTGGAGGCCTGGACGGAACGACGGGAGGACGTCCTGGCCACGGCCGGCGCCGTCGCCGCCGCGCTGGCCGATCCCGTCTGGCGGGTCCGCACGGACGCCGGATTGCCCGGGTCCATGGCGGGCGGGTCGTCGCCGGTGGCCGTGTCCGCGCCGGAGCGGGCCACGTCCCTGGCCGCCTGCGCGGCGGCCGCCGTCACCGCCCTGGCCGACGCCGAGGACCGTGTGCACGGCGGACTGGGCCGGGCGCCGAAATTCCCGCCCACGCCCGCCCTGGAATTCTTGATCCGCCATGCCGCCTCGGCCGTCGGGGAGTCCTCGCACACGGCGCGGGGCCTGGCCGGGCGGACCCTCGGGGCACTCGTGAACTCGGCCCTCTTTGACCAGGTGGGCGGCGGGTTCGCCCGGTACAGCGTCACCGCCGACTGGTCCGAGCCCCATTACGAGAAAATGCTCTACGACAACGCCGGCCTGCTGCGCGCCCTGGTGCATTGGGTGCGGCTGGCCGACTCCCAGCCGGACCAGCCGGCCTTCACGGCTCCGGCGGCGCAGGAACCACACACCGCGCCGCCACCCGTGCCGCTGCCGGCCGCCGACGCCCGCCGCGCCGCCAACGCCACCATTGCCTGGCTGCTGGCCGAGCTCCGCCTCCCCGGCGGCTCCTTTGCCTCGTCGCTGGACGCCGACACCGTCATCGACGGCACCCACTACGAGGGTGCCAGCTATCGGTGGACGCGGGAAGAGGTGGGGCGGGCGGCGGCCATGGTTGGCGATGACACCGGGGGAGCGGCGTCCGCCGTCGCACACGCGATGAACATCCCCGCCACCGGGTCCGCGCCGCTGCACCCGGGCCGGGCGCTCACGCCGGACGATCGCGCCGCGTGGGAGCTGTTGCTCCCGGCCCTGCACGAACTGCGCGCCGGGCGGCCCATGCCGGCCCGGGACGACAAAGTCGTGGCGGCCTGGAACGGCATGCTCCTGGCCGCCCTGGCCGAGGCCGCCATGGTGCTGGGGGAGCCCGCCCACCTGGCCGCCGCCGTCGAACTGGGCGAGTACCTGCGCAGGGTGCACTGGGACGGGGAGGTGCTGCGCCGCGTCTCGCACGACGGCGTGGCCCGCGGCATCGACGGTCTCCTGGAGGACTACGCGGCCTGCGTCGACGGCTACTTCGCCCTCTACGCCGCCACGGCCGATGGGCAGTGGTTTGCGTTTGCCCAGGCGCTGCTGGGGGCCGCGCGGCGGTTCCTGGGCGACGGCACCGTCTTCAACAGCGCCGACGCGGGAGCGTCCCTGGGCGGGGCGCCGGCGGGCTCGCGCTACGCCGACCCCTTCGACAACGCCACGGCCAGCCCGGTGGCCCTGCTGGCCGGTGCGCTGGTCACGTCCGCGGCGTACACGGGGTCCACGGAGCACCGCCGCCTGGCCGACCACCTGGTGGGCTCGTTGCCGGAGTTGACGCGCCGGGCGCCGCGGGCCGCCGGCGGCTTGCTGGCGGTGGCCCAGGCCATGATGGCGGGTCCGGTTGAGACGGCCATCGTCGGTGCCGCCGGGACCGCGCGCGGCGCATTGGTGCGGCGGGCCTGGGGGTCACCGTCCCCCGGCATGGTGATCTCCGTCTGGGACGGGGTCGGCGCCCCTCCCATTCCGTTGCTGGAAGGCCGCGCGCTCGCGGATCGCACCCGTGCCGGCGCGTCCGGGGACTCCGCGGCGGCGATGCCGCTGGCATACGTGTGCCGCGAGATGGTGTGCGCCCGGCCCGTTGCCGAGGTGCGGGAGCTGGGCGACCTGCTGCCGTAGGCGAGGGGATGTCGGTCGGGGCCGTGGCCCGGACTAGGCGAAAACCACCAGCACCACGGCGGCGAAGTGCGCGGCAAATCCGGCCACTGTCAGGGCATGAAACAACTCATGGAAACCGAAGTGCTGGGCGCTGAGGGTCGGCTTCTTCATGCCGTAGACGACGGCCCCGGCGATGTAGAACATGCCGCCGAGGCAAATCAGGAGCGTGGGCAGGGCGCCGGCAGCCCAAAACTGCGGCAGGAAGAACACGGCCGTCACGCCCAGCAGCACATAGAGGGGCACGTACAACCAGCGCGGCGCCCCCACCCACAGCACGCGGAACAGGACCCCGCCCACGGCACCGGACCAGATCAGCCACAGCAGCAAGGCGGCGGTGGGGCGCGGCAACATCAGCGCCGACAGCGGCGTGTAGGTGCCGGCAATGACCAGCATGATGTTGCTGTGGTCAAGGCGTTTCAGGAGCATCCTGGCCCGGGGCCGCCAATTGCCCCGATGATATAGTGCACTCGTGCCAAATAGCATGACGCCGGTCACCGCGTAAATGACGGTGGTGACCTTGGCGCCCTGACTGGGGGCGGTCAGCACCAGGATCACCCCGGCGATCAACACCAGGGGCGCCATGCCGGTGTGCAGCCATCCACGCCAGCTGGGTTTCAGCTCGGCCGGCACGGGGGATGTCATGGGTAGAGCATAGCCGACCGGGCCATAAGTTACTCATGGGTAGCAAGTGTGCGGGGTGGGCCTGTCCGGAATTTGTGCAACCGGCGGGTAATCTAGAACCAACAAGTTCCCCCGGCCGACTGGCCACGATCCGGAAGGTCTGTTGCACCCCCATGCATTTGTTCTCCCGGCCCGTTCGTCTGCCAAAACTGCTCTACGACTACTACGAACGCAGCCTGGGCAAATCCCTGGACCTCGCCACCGTGCCCCGCCACATCGGGGTCATGGTCGACGGCAACCGGCGCTGGGCCAAGCAGTTCAACGCCCCCACCGGCCAGGGCCACCAGGCCGGCGCGGACAAAATCCTCGAATTCCTGGGTTGGTGTCAGGATCTTGGCATCAAGGTCGTCACCTTGTACATGCTCTCCACGGACAACATGAGCCGCTCGCCCGAGGAACTGGACGAGCTCATGGGCATCATCGCCAACACCCTGGACCTGCTCGACGCCGACGCCGACATCAGCGTCCACGCCATGGGCGCACCAGAGCTTCTGCCGGACTACCTTTCCGACCGGCTCTCCACCCTGACCACCCGCGTCCCGGCCAAGGAACGCATCCACGTGAACCTGGCCATCGGCTACGGTGGGCGCCGCGAAATTGTCGACGCCGTCCGCGAACTCCTGCACGACGCCGACGCCGCCGGCCGGACCATGGTTGAGGTCGCGGACAATCTGACCGTCGATGACATCTCCCGGTTCCTGTATACCCGCGGCCAGCCCGACCCCGACCTGGTGATCCGCACCTCCGGCGAGCAGCGGCTCTCCGGCTTCCTCATGTGGCAAAGCGCCTACAGCGAGTTTTATTTTTGCGAGGCCCTCTGGCCCGCCTTCCGGCGCATCGACTTCCTGCGGGCGCTGCGCGACTACGCCGGGCGCAGCCGCCGGTTCGGCAGCTGAGCGTCGGCTAGGAAACGGGGCCCATGCAACACCACCACCGCAGTGAAATCGCCATGGCCGCGGCCCTGTCCTCGGCCGCCGGATTTGTGGACGCCGTGGGATTCATCCACCTGGGCGGCTACTTCGTCTCCTTCATGAGTGGGAACTCCACCCGGGCCGGGGCCGCCCTGGCCGGCGGCGACGGGCACGGCTTCCTCCTGGCGTTCGGCCTGGTGGGCGCGTTCCTGCTGGGCGTCATCACCGCCTCGGTGCTGCGCCGCCTGGCCGCGTCCCGCAAGCGCCTCACGGTCCTGCTGTACGTCACGGCGGCCTTGACCGCCGCCGTCGTACTCTTTGACCTGGGGCTGGGCGGATGGCTGGCCCCGGCCGTGATCGCGCTGGCCATGGGCGCGGAAAACGTGATCTTTGAACGCGACGGCGAGGTCAGCATCGGCCTGACCTACATGACCGGCACGCTGGTGAAAATGGGCCAGCAGATGGCGGCCGCGCTGACCGGCGGGCGCCGACTGGGCTGGGTGCGCTACCTGGCGCTGTGGCTCTCGCTGACCTGCGGATCCATTGTGGGCGCGTTCACCTACCACGCCTGGAGCCTCAATGCCCTGTGGGCGGCCATTGGCGTGCTGGTTGTGGTCATGGTGCTCAACAGCAAGATTCGTGTGGCCGCAACCGCCTAAAGCCAAACGTTTGGCCGGTGTTGGCCAATTGCTCGGCCGTGCCTCGTGAATATCCACCGGAAGCGGCGTACTTTAGGCACTAACGGAGGGCAACTCCGCTCGCCGTACCTATTGATTTCCGGGCGACGCACAACCCGGAAGGCTGGAGTCGACGTGGTTGAGACGATGAACTTCGAACAGCACAACGCCCCCCTCCACGGGCCGGAGGCCGCGGCCGGGCTTGGCACAGGGGGGAAGCCGGCGAACCGGGCGGCGCAGGACCTGCGCAGCTACGTCATTGACACCTCCGTCCTGCTGTCGGATCCGCGGGCCATCCTGCGCTTCGCCGAACACGAGGTGATCGTGCCGATCGTGGTGATCTCCGAGCTGGAGGCGAAGCGGCACGACCCCGAGCTGGGCTATTTTGCCCGCACTGCCCTGCGCCTGCTCGATGAACTGCGCACCAAGCACGGCGGGCTGAGCACGCCCATTCCGCTGGGGGACGACGGCGGGACGTTCCGGGTGGAACTCAACCACGTCTCCGCTGAGGTGCTGCCGGTGGGCATCCGCGGCTCCGACAACGATTCCCGGATCCTGGCCGTGGCGAAGAACCTGGCCAATGAAGGCAAGAACGTGACCGTCGTGTCCAAGGACGTGCCCATGCGGGTCAAGGCCTCCGCCATGGGGCTGACGGCCGACGAGTACCGCAATGAGCTGGTCAAGGATTCCGGCTGGACGGGCGTGGCGGAGATTGACGCGACCGGGGAGGAACTGTCCGCCCTGTACAACCACGAGCCCGTGCTCATCCCGGCCGCCGCGGCCCTGCCCATCAACACCTCCCTGGTGATCAGCGGCAACCGCGGTTCCGCGCTGGGCCGGGTCGGCGCCGACCAGCAGGTGCGCCTGGTCAAGGGGGACCGGGAGGTGTTTGGGCTGCACGGGCGCTCCGCCGAACAGCGCCTGGCCCTGGACCTGCTGATGGACCGCGAGGTGGGGATCGTCTCCCTAGGCGGACGGGCGGGCACCGGGAAGAGCGCCCTGGCCCTGTGCGCCGGACTGGAGGCCGTGCTGGAACGCCAGGAGCACCGCAAGGTGGTGGTGTTCCGGCCGCTGTACGCCGTGGGCGGGCAGGAGCTGGGCTACCTGCCCGGATCCGAGGCCGAGAAGATGAACCCGTGGGCCCAGGCGGTCTTCGACACCCTCGGCGCCGTGGTCTCCTCCCGCGTCATCGACGAGATCCTCCAGCGCGGCATGCTGGAGGTGCTCCCGCTCACCCACATCCGCGGCCGGTCCCTGCACGACTCGTTCGTGATTGTCGATGAGGCCCAGTCGCTGGAAAAGAACGTCCTGCTGACGGTCATGAGCCGGATCGGGCAGAACTCCAAGATCGTCCTTACCCATGATGTGGCCCAGCGCGACAACCTCCGGGTGGGCCGCCACGACGGCGTCGCAGCCGTCGTGGAAATCCTCAAGGGCCACCCGCTCTTTGGGCATGTGACGCTCACCCGCTCGGAACGATCGCCCATCGCGGCGCTCGTGACGGAGATGCTGGAACGGACGGAGGTGTAGGGGTCATGAAGCTCACCTCACCGGCCTTCGACGACGGTGGCGCCATGCCGCCCTGGTGCGGGAAGAAAACCGAGAACATTTCCCCGCCGCTGGAGTGGACCAACGTTCCCGCCGGCACGCGCTCCTTTGCGCTGGCCGTGGTGGACACCCATCCGGTCGCACGCGGCTATGTGCACTGGATGATCAGCGGCCTGCCCGGCGAAGCCCGCGGGCTTCGCCGGGGCGCGTCCGCGGCGCTGCCGCCCGGCACCCGGGAGCACCGCGGCTATGCCGGCCCGTTTCCGCCCTCCGGCACCCACAATTACGAGTTCCGGCTTTACGCTCTCACGACGGACCAACTCGAGGTTCCCGCCGATGCCGACCTCGACGGGTTCACCCGGGCTGCGCAGGGCAATGCCGGGGCGACAGCGGTGCTCGTGGGCGCCTTCACCAAGATTTGAGGCCGGCCCTGCCGGGCCCGGCGGTGCCGGACCCGGCGGTGCGGGGCCGGCGCTCAGGCGTGGGGGCCCAGGTCCCAGGGGATGTGCGCCCGGACGTCCGTCAGGCCCATGCTGACCTCCTCAAAGAGGTCGTCGAGCATGTATTCGTCAATGCCGTGGATGACCAGCCAGTGCCCGGCCCCGGCCGTGTCGCCGTCCAGCGACTGGCTGGCCACGCACACGGCCGTACCCAAATCGATCCGGATGGCCGTCCTTCCCGGGTAGAGCAGGGGTGCATCCGCGAACGTGGGCTTGTAGGACGGGTTCCGGGTCAGGATGGCCTCGACGGCCGGCCGGCCGTGATGGGTGACCGGGGCAATGTCGGTAATCTCGGCCACGTTGGCGAACGGAGCCTCCAGGGGCACGGGGCGCTCGCCGGCCAATTCCACCGGGTCAAGGGCTGCGGCAAAGCGTCCCGAGCCGTAAGCGGGTTCGCCGTACAGCGCCTCCGGGCGGCGGACCACGTAGCCGTCGGCGTCATTGACCGGGTTGACCAGGCTTGGGCGCAGCAGCCACGGTTTCCGGTTGCCGCTGATGTACAGCGAATCCTTGGATGCGTTGATCTTGGTGGTGCTGGCCAGCAACTGGCCCTCCAGTGTTTCCACGCGCAGGGCGCCGGGGCGGCGGACCCAGCAGTTCATGGCCCCGGTCTCCGCCCGTGTGGCTTCGTCGGTGTCCGCGGTGTCTTGAGCGTCCGGAGCCTCGTGCCGATGTCGGGCGTCCTGCCGGCCGGCATCACGGCGGTGCAGTTCGAACCGCAGGCTCTGCCACCGCCACGGCGACGAGCGGCACAAATGGCGAAAAGTGTCAGCGGAAAAAGCTTGGCCCTCCATATCCACAGCTTACGCCGGAGGCCACCCTCCGCGACCAAAGCAACCTCGCGGGGGCGTAGCATCACGCTATGGTGACACGTTTGGCACAGCTGTGGGCCGCCAGCCCGGCGGGCTTCGTGCTGTGCCTGGCCGCCGCGGCATACCTGGCGTGCCTGGCCGTGGTCTTGAGCGCCATCGACGTCCGCACGCACCGGCTGCCCAACCGCTGGGTGCTGCCGGCGTATCCGGTGGCCGGGATGCTGCTGGCCGCCAGCGCCCTGGCCGCCGGCCGGCCCGAGTACTTGTGGCGTGCCCTGGCCGGAGCCCTGGCCGTGGGCACGCTGTATTGGTTGATGTGGGCAGCATACCCGGCCGGCATGGGGTACGGCGACGTAAAGCTGGCCGGCGTGTTGGGCTTGTACCTGGGCTTTCTGGGCTGGACGCACGTGGTGGCCGGGACCGCGGCCGGGTTTGTGGTCGGCGGTCTGTGGGGCCTGGCCCTGGTCGTGTCCGGGCGCGGCACGGTGAAGACGCACATCCCGTTTGGCCCGTCCATGCTGGCCGGTGCGGTGGCCGTGATGGCCCTGGTGCCCGGATAGTGTGAGGGCATGGGTTCACCGGATTTCATTGTCAACCTTCGCAAGAAGATCGGCCACGCGCCGCTCTGGCTCCCAGGCGTGCGCGGCGTGGTCTTTGATGCCGACGGCCGCGTGCTGCTCGGGGAGCGCTCCGACACCGGAGGCTGGGCGCTGATCACCGGCATCCTGGAGCCCGGCGAGGAGCCCGGCCCCGGGATGATCCGGGAAATCCTGGAGGAAACGGCCGTCGTGGCCCGGATCGAGCACCTGCTCGGGCTGGCGGCGGTGGGCCCGGTAACCTTCCCCAACGGCGACGTGTGCGACTTCCTGAACGTCGAGTTCATCTGCCGCCATGTCAGCGGCACGGCCCGCGTCAACGACGACGAATCCACGGCCGTGGACTGGTTCGCCGTAGACGATCTCCCACCCCTGCGCCCCGGCCACCTTGCGTGCATTCAGCGCGCCGTCGCGTTCACCGGCGAGCCCCACTTTCAGCGCTAATCCCCAACGGCTCCCACCGCTCGCACGCTCGCGGCGGGTCCCTCGCCGTCGTGGCCCCACCCAACGGCTCCCACCGCTCAGCTTACGTTTGGTCTGCTGCCCGCCGCGGCGCGCGCATCCTCCAGCCGGTGCGCATCCTCGCCGCCGATGGCCTCGCCGCGGGCCACCATGCCGGCGGTGTCCGAGAGCGGAATCACCTTCATGGTCAGGGCCAGGACCAGCGCCACCACCATGAACGGGATCAAGTACCAGAACACGGGGGCCAGGGAGTCGGCATACGCATTGATGATGCCGTCCTTGATGGCCGCGGGAAGCTGCGCCATGGCCTGCGGATCCAGCGTGGACATCGAATTGGCGGCATCCGCGGGGGAGGCGCCGGCCTCGGTGAACAGCTTGGTCAGGGAGTCGGCCAGACGGGTGGTAAACATCGCGCCGAACACGGCCACGCCCAGGGCGGAACCCACTTCGCGGAAGTAGTTGTTCGTGCTCGTGGCGGTGCCGAGCTGGTTGGCCGGAACGGAGTTTTGCACCACGATCACCACGATCTGCATGATCAGGCCCAGGCCGGCGCCAAAGACGAACAGCTGGGCGCAGATGACCCAGATCGGGGTGTCCGCCGACAGGGTCGTCATCCACCACATGGCGATGATGGTCAGCACCGACCCGGCAATCGGAAAGGCCTTGTACTTGCCCGTCTTGGTCATGCGGATACCGGACCAGATCGAGGTGCCCATCAGGCCCGCCATCATCGGCAGCATGAGCAGTCCGGATTCGGCGGCGGAGGTGCCCGAGGACATCTGCAGGAACGTGGGCACGAAGGCCAGGGCGGCAAACATGCCCATGCCCAGCACGAAGCCGATCGCCGTGGAATTGAGGAAGATTGGATTCTTGAACAGCGACAACGGGATGATCGGGTCCTGGGCCCGGGCCTCGGTGACAATGAACAGCACGACGGCGGTGATCAGGCCGGCGCCCCACGTCCAGGTCACCAGGGACGTCCAGCCGTCGGCCTTGCCGCCAAAATCGGTGAAGAAGATCAGGCAGGTGGTGGCGATGGACAGGAACACCACGCCCATGAAGTCGATTTTTTTGTCCGGTTTCTTCGACGGCAGGGTCAGGGTGAAGAAGGCGACGATGAAGGCGATGATGCCGATGGGGATGTTGATGTAAAAGCACCATTCCCAGGTCAGGTGGTCCACGAAGTAGCCGCCGAGCAGCGGGCCGGCCACGGCCGCCAGGCCGAAGATGGCGCCCAGCGGGCCCATGTACTTCCCGCGCTCGCTCGCCGGGACAATGTCGGCGATGATCGCCTGCGAGAGGATCATCAACCCGCCGCCGCCCAGGCCCTGGATGGCGCGGAAGATGACAAAGCCCCAGAAATCCGTGGCGAACGCGCAGCCGATGGACGCCAGGGTGAAAACGGCAATCGCGGCCAGGAACAGGTTTCGTCGGCCCAGCACGTCACCGAACTTGCCGTAGATGGGCATCACGATGGTGGTGGCCAGCAGGTAGGCGGTGGTGATCCAGGTCTGGTGCTCGACGCCGCCGAGCTTGCCCACGATGGTGGGCATGGCGGTGGAGACAATCGTCTGGTCAAGGCTGGAGAGCAGCATGCCGGCAATGAGTGCGGAGAAGATGATCCAGATTCTCTTCTGGGTCAGCAGGAGCGGTTCCCCTGCCTTGATGGCGGTGCTCATCGAGTCCCTTCAAAGGTCGAGTGGGTTGAAATAAAGATTTGTTGGGCGGCCCGGAGGTTCCCGGCCAGGATGTCCCGGTATGTGAGAGTGTTCCCCTCCGCGAAGAAGGCTTGGCTGGCGCGTCGGGACAGGGTGCCAAACACGCTGGCGGCCACCAGCGTCATCTCGTGATCCGGCGGCAGGTCCTCGCGCTGGGCAATGACGCCGGCAAACTCCCGCTCGCGCGTTTCCGCGCTGCCCATCATTTTGAGCAGGAGCTGCGGTTCCGCCTTGATCGCCGCGACGAGGTCGTGGATGTGGTCCTTGGTGAAATCCAGTTGCTCGGTCGCCGCGCACGTCAGCTCAAACAAGGCCGGCAACAACGTGGTGGTCAGGCCCGAGGGCCCGCGTTCCACCCCCGCTGCCCCCTGGCCCCCGGCCAGGAAGGCGGCCATGGCCACGGCCGGGAAGTCGTCGAGCAGGTGGCCGACAATGGCGTCCTCCTTGGACGGGAAGTAGTTGAAGAAAGTCCGGCGGGAGACGCCGACTTCCTCGCACACCTGCTCAATCGTGAAGCCGTTCAACCCGTGCCGGGCGGTGAACAGCCTGGCCGTCGTAGTGATGGCGGACCGGGTTGCCTCACGCTTGCGGGCGCGGAGCCCGGGGGCTGCGCTATTTTTTGCACTCTCAGCCACAAAGTAAAAGTTTGCACTACTTAAGTCACAGTGCAAAGATTTTCCGGTGTGGTGTTGCTCACCCGGGGCGTTAACGCAGTGCGCCCGGCCCTGGCGGCCCCTTCCACCGGTGGAAGGGGCCGCCAGATCCGGGCGCCCCGAAAGCGGCGTGAGCCGCCTTGAATTACTGCGGGGGACGGGTCATGGCCAGCACGTCCAGGCCCGCATCCAACTGCTCGAGGGTCAGCTCGCCGCGGTCGACAAAGCCCAGGGCCAGCACGGCCTCGCGGATGGTGAGACCGTTCTTGATGGCGTGCTTGGCGATCTTGGAGCCGTTTTCATAGCCGATGTACTTGTTCAGCGGGGTCACGATGGATGGGGAGGCCTCGGCCAGGAAGCGGGCGCGTTCGACGTTGGCGACCAGGCCGTCGATCATCTTCTCCGCCATGACGTGGGAGGTGTTGGCCAGGAGGCGGATGGACTGGAGCAGGTTCGCCGCCATGACAGGGATGCCCACGTTCAGCTCAAATGCGCCGTTGGTGGAGGACAGGGCGATGGTGGTGTCGTTGCCGATCACCTGGGCGGCGACCATGATCGCCGCCTCGGAGATGACGGGGTTGACCTTGCCGGGCATGATCGAGGAGCCAGGCTGCAGGTCGGGAATGGAGATTTCGCCCAGGCCCGTGTTGGGACCGGAGCCCAGCCAGCGCAGGTCGTTGGCGATCTTCATGATCGAGTACGCGATGTTGCGCAGCTGGCCGGAGGCCTCGATCAGCCCGTCGCGGTTGGCCTGGGCCTCGAAGTGGTTGCGGGCCTCGGTCAGCGGCAGGCCGGTGTCCTGGGCCAGCAGGGCGATCACGCGCTGCGGGAAGCCGGCCGGGGTGTTGATGCCCGTGCCCACGGCGGTGCCGCCGAGGGGCACCTCGGCCACGCGCGGCAGGGAGGACTCGATGCGCTCGATGCCGTAGCGGACCTGGGCCGCGTAGCCGCCGAATTCCTGGCCGAGGGTCACCGGGGTGGCGTCCATCAGGTGCGTGCGCCCGGACTTCACCACGGTCGCGAACTCCTCGGCCTTGCGCTCGAGCGACTCGGCCAGGTGGGCGAGGGCGGGGATCAGGTCGTTGATCAGCGCCGAGGTGGCGGCCACGTGGACGGACGTCGGGAAGACGTCGTTGGAGGACTGGGAGGCGTTCACGTGGTCGTTGGGGTGAACGGTCTTCTCGCTGCCGGCGGCGGTCAGCGCCCGGTTCGCCAGCGAGGCCAGGACCTCATTCATGTTCATGTTTGAGGACGTGCCCGAGCCGGTCTGGAAGACGTCAATCGGGAAGTCGCCGTCAAAGTTGCCCGCCGCGACGAGGTCGGCGGCGGCTTCGATGGCGCGCGCCAGCTCGCCATCCAGGACGCCCAATTCGGCGTTGGTGGTGGCGGCGGCCTTCTTGATCCGGGCCAGCGCCTCGATGTGGGCCCGCTCCAGCGTCAAGCCGGAAATCGGGAAATTCTCGACGGCGCGTTGCGTCTGGGCGCTGTACAGGGCGTTGACCGGAACCCGGACCTCGCCCATGGTGTCATGTTCAATGCGAAACTCTTCTGCGGCAACCGCGGCAATATCAGTCATGGTTTCAACCATATCGCCGTCGCCCGCACAGGAAGAAACGCGGGTCTTTTCATGACCGGTGCCGGCCCGGCGACAGGAGCGCAAGGAGGGACGACGGCGGGACGTGCGTCCCGCCGTCGTCCCTCCTTGCAGGGGTGGCCGGCTTAGAGGCCGATGGGGCCGTTGCTGTAGACGAGGTCCGCGCGGCCATCGTTGAGGCGGTACGTCAGGCCCACGACGGCGGTCTTTTGGCGGGCCACGGCGCCGGCGATGATGGGGGAGTTTTCCACCAGGCGGGCTGCGGTCTGCTTGACGTGCTCCTCCACCATGGCGTTGATGTCGCTGTCCTTGTCCTTGCGCAGGGACGTCAGCACGGACGGGGTGATGCGCTCCACGAGGTCGCGGATGAAGCCGGCCGGCATGGCTCCGGTTTCCACGGAGGCCTTGGTGGCCGTCACGGCGCCACAGCTGTCGTGGCCCAGGACCACGATCAACGGCACGCCCAGGTACTCCACGCCGTACTCCAGCGAGCCCAGGGCGGTGTTGTCGATGACGTGGCCGGCGGTGCGGACCACGAACGCGTCACCCAGGCCCAGGTCAAAGATGATCTCCGCGGCCAGGCGGGAGTCGGAGCAGCCAAAGATCATGACGAACGGGTGCTGGGTGGACATCAGCGAGGTTCGGCGGGCCGAGTCCTGGTTGGGGTGCGAGGCGTTGCTCTCCACGAAGCGCAGGTTGCCCTCCATGAGGGTCTCCCATGCCTCGGCCGGAGTGTGGGGGTGGGTGATAACTGCGTTGATGTTGCCGTCTTCGCCGCCGTTCATTATTTTGCGCCCTTCGTTGGGGAGGTTGTAACCGGGGAGTGGGGTGAACCGAGCCCGCGGGCTGCGGCGGCGGCCAATACGTCAAAATCCTTGAACCCGGCCTGGCCGGTCAGAATGACGGTGGTGGTGCCGCTGGTCAACACCAGGCTGCGGTCCCTTTTAGGTTTATCACGCAATTCCCAGGTACGGCCCGCTATGTTGCGCGAGCCCGTCACGGGGGCGTCCTGCGCCTGCGCGGACGTCCAGGTCGGATTGGCGGTGATGGACTGCTTGAGCGAGATGAAGGTGTTGCTGGCCGTGACGATGCCGACGTCCCAAAAAGCCACCTGGTCGGCGCCCGGGCCGTTCCAGCGCGCGTAATTGGCGTACCAGCCATCGGGCAACACCGGGGCGATCGGCGTGAACCCGGCGACCCCGGCCGCGTGCGCCGAGATGGCGGCAACGTCCACAGGCTGCCGGTACGTCTCCGCCGTCCGCTGCGGGTTGAGCCACACAATGGTCAGCACGATCGCCAGGGTGGAGAGGATGGCCAGCAGCATGCCAATGATCGAGGCGTTGGCGCGTTTCGCGGCCGCCGCGGCGATCACGGGCTTGACGGGTGCGTTCTGGGGGGATTCGCTCACCCCTCCATCCTCCCAGAAATGACGGCGGCCTGTGCCATGGCAAAGGTCACAGGCGTTGGTTTCGGGGCAGGGCACATATGATTGCAGGGTAGGTGACCATCAGGGGCTCGCGTGCACCGTCGCACGCGTCGATCCCATTCCTGCCTGAATAAAGAGGTTTTCACGTGGCTGAAAAAGCATCACAAGCAGACTATTCGCAACTCTCCCCGTCCCTGGCCGTGGGTGACGACGAGCCGGACCGGAACCTGGCGCTGGAGCTGGTCCGCGTTACCGAGGCCGCGGCCATCGCCGGCGGGCACTGGGTCGGCTTTGGCGAAAAGAACCTGGCCGACGGCGCCGCCGTGGACGCCATGCGCTCGCTGCTCTCAACGGTCCACTTCAACGGTGTCGTGGTCATTGGCGAGGGCGAAAAGGACGAGGCCCCGATGCTGTTCAACGGCGAGGTGGTCGGTGACGGCTCCGGCCCCGAATGCGATGTGGCCGTGGACCCGATCGACGGCACCCGCCTGACCGCCATGGGCATCAACAACGCCCTGGCCGTGCTGGCCGTGGCCGAGCGCGGCACCATGTTCGACCCCTCCGCCGTGTTCTACATGGAAAAGCTGGTCACCGGCCCCGAGGCCGCCGACATGGTCGACCTGCGCCTGCCCGTCAAGCAAAACCTGCACCTGATCGCCAAGGCCAAGGGCGTGAAGGTCAACCAGCTCACCGTCATGGTGTTGGACCGCGACCGCCACCAGGGCCTCATCGCGGAAATCCGCGAGGCCGGCGCCCGCACCAAGATCATCCTCGACGGCGACGTGGCCGGCGCCATCGCCGCCGCCCGCGCCGGCACCGGCGTGGACGCGCTCATGGGCATCGGCGGAACGCCCGAGGGCATCGTCGCGGCCTGCGCCATCAAGACCCTGGGCGGCGTCATCCAGGGCCGCCTGTGGCCCACCGACGACGATGAGAGGCAGAAGGCGCTCGACGCCGGCCACGACCTGGACCGCGTGCTCTCCACCAACGACCTGGTCACCAGCGACAACTGCTACTTTGCCGCCACCGGCATCACCGACGGGGACCTGCTCCGAGGCGTCCGCTACGACAAGGGCCGCGTCCTGACGCAGTCCATCGTGATGCGCTCCAAGTCCGGCACCGTCCGGTTCGTGGAGGGCGAGCACCAGGCGCACAAGTGGGAAACCTACGCCCGCCGCTCCTAGCTCTCTCGTGGTCTGGCCCGCAATAGATGTCGAAAAAACCGCGATTCCGCGGTTTTTTCGACATCTATTGCGGGTCACTTCTCCGTGGGCCGAGGTTGTGCGCATTCCGGGGCCGGCTGCCGGCCGCGTCCCAGCCGGTAGGGTTGAAGCATGACTTTGAGTGTTGTGCCCTGCCATGTCCGCGACGAGTGGGATGCCGCCGTCAACAGCCAGCAGGGACACCCCATGCAGCTGTGGGGCTGGGGCGAAACCAAGGCCGCGCACCATTGGAGCGTCGACCGGGTCCTGGTGCGGGAGGCGTCCGGGGCTCTGGTGGGGTCCGCCCAGATCCTGCTGCGCAAGCTGCCGTTCCCCTTCCGGTCCCTGGCGTACCTGGCCCGGGGCCCGCAGGCCGCCGACGGTCGGAGCCCCGAGGTGCTCGACGCCGTGGCCGCGTATGTGAAGACCGTGCACAAGTCCGTTGCGCTCAGCATCGAACCCGACTGGGACGCGGAATCGGAGGCGGCGGCCTCGCTGGCCGCCGCGGGCTGGCGGCGCAGCGCGAGCACCATCTTGATCCCGCGCACCCTGATCCTGGACCTGGGCCGCACCGAGGACGAGCTGTTGGGCGCGATGGCGAAAAAGACGCGCCAATACATCCGCAAGTCCGGCCGCGAGGCGCTGGACTACCGTCCCGTGACCGCTGCCGAGCTGCCCCGGTGCCTGGCCGTCTACCAGGAAACCGCGCACCGGGCCGGATTCGGCATTCACGAAGACGGCTACTACCTGGACATCTTCAACAACCTGGCGGACGGCTCACCCGTATTTGCCGCGTTCGACGGCGACACCGTGGTGGCGTTCCTGTGGCTGGCGGCCAGCGATGTGACCGCATTTGAGCTCTACGGCGGCATGACCGACGCCGGCAGCCGGCTCCGCGCCAACTTCGCCCTGAAGTGGCTGGCCATCACGACCATGAAGGAGCGCGGCATCACCCGCTACGACTTCAACGGCCTGCTCAACGACGGCGTCTCAAAGTTCAAGTTCGGGTTCGCCGATCACGAGGACATGCTGGCCGGCACGTGGGACAAGGGCCTCTCGCCGCTCTACCCGTTGTTCGCCCGGACACTTCCGCTGGCCCGCAAGGCCCTCAAGAAGGCCCGCGGACTGCTCAAGCGCTGATTTGCCCCGTCGAGTGCGTAGATAAGGCTGTTTTCGCCATTGGGAACAGCCTTATCTACGCACTCGAGGGTGGGGGCCGGTCAGCTGGCGACCGTGACGGCGAAGACCACCGCGGTCCGGCCCGCGGCGTCCGTGTGCGGGTGGACCATCACGGGGTTCTCGACGGCCGGCACAAAGACGCTTTCGCCGCGGGCAAGCACCAGATCGCCGCGCGGGGAATCGAGCAGCACGGCCCCGGAGACGGCCAGCACCAGCAGCGGCCCGTTCTGCACCAGCGGCACCGGCTCCGACCCGGCGGACACCTCCACGCGTTGGAGCGCAAATTCCCCAAACGGCGGCTCCCACACCTGCTGGCCCAGGGACGTGGTCCGGGTCGGCACATAAGGCACGGCCGCGGGGTGGAAGTCCACGGTGGCCAGCAGCTCCGGCACATCCACGTGCTTGCCGGTCAGCCCGCCGCGCAGCACGTTGTCCGAGGAGGCCATGACCTCCACGCCCAGCCCCGACAAGTATGCGTGGATGTTGCCGGCCGGCAGGTACACGGCCTGGCCCGGCGTGAGGGAAATCCGGTTCAGCAGCAGCGACAGGAGCACGCCGGGATCGCCCGGGTACTGTTCTTGAAGTTCGATGACGGTGCGCAGCGGTGCGGGCAGGTCACCGCCGGCGGCACCCGCCAGCGCGGAGGCGGCCCGTTCGACGAGGCGGCCGGCGGCCTCACCTCCGCCGATCAGTGCCTCGAAGGCCTCGCGGATCGCGGCGGCTTCCGTACCGCCGGAGGTCAGCGACGCCAAAACCCGGGCCAGCAGCTCCGTCGCGTCCGCGCCCGCAGCCGTGCCCGTACCGGCGCCCGCGTCAGCTCCCATTGTCGCGATTGCCGCCTCGACGACACGGAAAAGGTTTGCGGCCTCGGCGCGCGGGCGGAACCCGCTTAGGGCCTGGAAGTCGGTCAGCGCAAAGAGCATCTCCGGCTTGTGGTTGCCGTCCTTGTAGTTGCGCTGCCGGGCATCCCTGGGCACGCCGGCCGCCTCCTCGGCCGCATACCGTTCGCGCGCACGCTCCAGGGTGGGGTGGACCTGCAGCGACAGCGCCTTGCCGGCGGCCAGCAGCTTGGCCAGGAACGGCAGCCTGTCACCAAAGGCGGCCCGGACCGGGGCGCCGAGCATGGCCTCGGGGTGGGCGGCGATCAGCGCGTCCAGGGGCACGGGCCCGTCCGGTGTCAGCGCCGTTGACGGGGAGTCCGGATGCGCGCCCATCCACAGTTCCGCCTCCGGGCCGCCGCTGGGAGTGGTTCCCAAGAGCTCCGCGAGGGCCGTGGGCGAACCCCAAGGGTAGTCCCTCATGACATTCGTGAGCGCAAACATTTTCTCTCCTGTGGGTGGACCGCGGTCGATGCGTGTGGACTGCGAACGGAACAGTCTACCCGGGCGTGCAGGTCCCGTTGTTGGCTAGCAGCGCCTCARGGGCGGCGTCGTCGCCGTTGATGGCCAGCTGCTGCAGGTAGGCCTGCGTCACCGCCGGGGCGGCGGGGGCGGCCGGCGCGGCCTGGGTGCCCGGGGCCGGTGCCGCCGGGGCAGGGGCGCGCGGGGTTGTGCCGGCGCTGCCGGGCTGGGACTTCGGGGCCGCCTTGGGGGCCGGCTGCGGAGCCGGGGCGGGCTTCAAGAGTGCCTGGACGCGCTGGTGGATGCGCGTGAAGTCGGGGTAGGTGGAGAACTCAATGGGAAAGTCCGGCGGCCCGATGGTCAGGCGCTTGAGATCATGGCCCTTGGACTTGATGGCCAGGTTCACAAAGCTGCCCAGCTGTCCGGCCGGGAGGTTGGATTCAATGACCTTGGCGCCGGCGTCGGCAATGGCGCTGAACTTGGTGAACACGGTGGCCGGGTCCATCTGTTTGAGCAGCGCCGACTGGATGCACTGTTGGCGCTGGCTGCGCGCATACTCCAAAACCCATTGGCGGGAGCRGGCGTACCAGAGCGCATGGTAGCCGTCGAGTTTCTGCACGCCGGGCTTGATCCAGCCGGTGGGGGGCAGGTGGTTCCCGGTGCCATTGACGTCGTCGCCGCTGAGCGGGACCCAGCCGCCGGCGTTGATGGTCACCCCGCCGAGCGCGTCGATGAGCCTGGAGAAGCCGGCCATGTCGATGAGCACATAGCCCTGGATTTTCAGCCCCAAGGTGCCGCCGGCCGCATCCATCATGGCCGCCGCGCCGGGATCCTGCGCCTGCGGGTACAGGTCCTTGTGGTTGTTGGTGACGTCCGTGTAGAGGAAGTTGATGATGCAGTTGTCACCGCAGTTGTAGCCGTCCGGGTAGACGCCCCAGAGCGGCGACTTGGGCGAGAACCGGGCGTTTTGCAGGTTGCGAGGGATGCTGATTGTGGCGGCCTCCCCGGTCTTCGCGTCCACGCTGACCACGATGATCGAGTCCGGGCGGCGGCCCGAGCGGTCCGCTCCGGCGTCCCCGCCCATGACCAGGAAGTTGTACCGGCCATCCACCGGTTCCATGTCCGGACCGGAAGCAAATATGTTGCTGATGGCGGTGCGGCCCGAGTTGATCAGAAAGGCTCCGTAGCCCAGGGATCCGCTGGTCAGCACCATCAGGACCACCAGTGCGCCGCCCACCATGCCCCGCATTCCGGGGGCCAGCAGCGCGGGCCGGATGATCTTGAGCGTGTTCAGGAACAGGGCGGCCCACCCCACCGCGGCCGCCGCCAGGAGCGCCACCACCAGCAGCGCGCTGACCGGGTTCGTGAACAGGTTCAGGAAGGCATCGCGATTAAGCAGGGCCAGCACGACGGCGACCCCCACCAACACCCAGGCCACCAGTGTGCATCGCAGGGCCAGGCGGCCCAGCTTCTTGTTGCCGGCCACGGTCTGGGCGGCGCCGGGCAACACCAAGGTCAATACCAGTAGCAGCCAGGCACGTTTGGTGCGCATTGGAGCCGACGCCGACTCCGGGTAGCGCACGGGGTCGGTGAGGACCGGGGGGCGGCGCGAGGCGTGCGCGACCTTGGGGCTGCTGATGCTCATGCGGATCGCCTAGTCCCCAGCCCCTCCCGATGCGACATCGCTGGCGCGATCTCCCATCGGGTCCCTCGGGGCCGTGGGCCCACCGCTCGCTGCGGATGCGACATCGCTGGCGCGATCTCCCATCGGGTCCCTCGGGGCCGTGGGCCCACCGCTCGCTGCGGATGCGACATCGCTGGCGCGATCWCCCATCGGGTCCCTCGGGGCCGTGGGCGGTACGGCGAGCGGGTAGTTGTGGCCGGCCTGCTCGCGCAGGACGGCGCCCTTGGCGGAGGCGGCACGGTTGAGGTCGGCGGCAAAGTCGGCCAGCTTCACGGCCAGCTCGGCGGCCAGCGCGTCCGTGCCGGCCGCGAGGATGCGCACGGCCAACAGCCCGGCATTGCGGGCGCCGCCGATGGAGACGGTGGCCACCGGAACGCCGGCGGGCATCTGGACGATGGACAGCAGGGAGTCCATGCCGTCGAGGGTTTTCAACGGCACGGGCACGCCGACCACGGGGAGCGTGGTGACGGAGGCGAGCATGCCGGGCAGGTGCGCGGCGCCGCCGGCCCCGGCGATGATGACCCGGATGCCCCTGGCCGCGGCGCCCCGGCCGTAGGCGATCATCTCGGCGGGCATCCGGTGGGCGGAGACGACGTCGGCCTCAAACGGGATGCCAAACTCGCTCAGCGCCGCGGCGGCGGCCTCCAT
The DNA here is from genome assembly GCF_052114065.1 of Specibacter sp. RAF43. Taxonomy (NCBI): domain Bacteria; kingdom Bacillati; phylum Actinomycetota; class Actinomycetes; order Micrococcales; family Micrococcaceae; genus Specibacter; species Specibacter sp. RAF43. Next base: position 23,971 of record NZ_JBFREA010000007.1, read on the forward strand.
GACGGGCCAGTCGGAGTCGGATCCCATGACGATGCCGACCAGCGGCGACAGGGGGGCGGGGGTGCTCATGCGTTCTCCTTGGGGACGGCGTGTCCGTCACGGATGATGTCCGCCACGGTGGCGGCGCGGGCGCGGACGGCGGTGACGTCGTCGTCCGGGGAGCCGATCACGTTGACATGGCCGATCTTGCGGCCCGGGCGGACGGTCTTGCCGTAGCTGTGCACCTTGACGGTGGGCTCGGCGGCAAGGGCGGCCTGGTAGGCGCTGAAGGGGTCCTGGTTGGCCCCGCCCAGGAAGTTCTTCATGACCACGATCGCCCCCAGCGCGTCCGTGGCCCCCAGCGGCAGGTCCAGGACGGCGCGCAGGTGTTGCTCAAACTGGCCGGTGACGGCGCCGTCCATCGTCCAGTGCCCGGTGTTGTGCGGGCGCATGGCCAGTTCATTGATGAGGTAGCCGGGGGCCCGGCCGGGGGTTTCAAACAACTCCGCGGCCATGACGCCGGTGACGCCGAGCTCGCCGGCGATCTTTAGCGCGGCGTTCTGCGCCTGGGCGGCGACGTCGGGGAGGATCCCGGGGGCAGGGGCGATCACCTCGTCGCACACGCCGGCCACTTGGATGGACTCGGCCACGGGCCACGCGCGGGACTCTCCGGACGGGGTGCGGGCCACCAGGGCGGAGAGTTCGCGGGAGAACCCCACCATTTCCTCCACCAGCAGCGGGCTCATCGCGTCGAACCAGTCGGCGGCCGCGAGCGCTTCACCGGCGTTGGCCAGGACCTTCACGCCCTTGCCGTCGTAGCCGCCGCGCGGCATCTTCAACACCACCGGCCAGCCGTGTGTGTCACCAAACAGAGTGATGTCCGCCACGGAGGAGGCCGCGGCCCAGGCGGGGTTGGGCAGGCCCAGCTTCTCAATGGCGGCGCGCATGACCAGTTTGTCCTGCGCATTGATGAGGGCGTCGGGCCGGGGCTGGACGTTCACGCCGTCGGCGATGAGCGCCTGCAGATGCTCGCCGGGCACGTGCTCGTGGTCAAAGGTGAGCACGTCCAGGCCGCGGGCAAAGTCGCGCAGCGTCGCCAGGTCGCGGTAGTCGCCCACCGGCGCCTGGGCCACGGCGTCCACCGCCGAGACGTCCGGCGCCTCCGCCAGGACGCGCAAATGAAAACCAAGGGCCACCGCCGCCGGGGCCATCATCCGGGCCAGCTGGCCGCCACCTACAACACCGATCACAGGAAAAGTCACGTTCCTAAGAGTACAGAAGGAGTATGCGCAAACCCGCTTTTGACCGCCCCCGCACGCTGGCAGTTCGCCGACCGCGATAGAATTGGCCATGGTCCGCCGGCGGCACAATCGGCTCGCGGGGGACAGTTATTGACGGAGGAACATGTACCAAACGATCACCGGGCGCCTCAAGGGACTCATCGGCCTGTTCTGGCGCGAGGTCGCGAAGTTCGGTGTGGTCGGCGGAGTTGCCTTTGTCATCGACACCGGCATCTACCTGTGGTTGCTGGGCAGCTTCATGGGCGGACACCCCACGAAGGCGAAGATCCTCTCCGCCGCGGTCGCCACGGTATTCTCCTGGATCGCCAACCGGTACTGGACGTTTCGGCACCGCCGCCAGGCCAACATGGTCCGCGAAGTGGTGCTGTTCATCATCATGAACGGGATCGGCATCGCGATTGCCGGGGCCTGCGTGTACATTTCGCACTGGGTGCTTGGCTTTGAATCGGCCTATGCCGACTTTGTCTCAGGCTCCGTGGTGGGCCTGGTCCTGGGCACGATCTTCCGCTTCTTCGCCTACCGGTTCTGGGTCTTCACGGCCGAACTGGACGAGGACCCGGCCTTTGCCAACGACCGCAGGCTGCTGGAGACCGACTCCCAGCGCTAGCGGGTGACGTTTTCGACGCCGCGCAGGTGCTCGCTGTCCGCCACCGAAGGATCGAGCAGCACCACGGATCCGCCGCCCGCCCAGGCCGCCAGGGCACCCGACACGACGCCGGCCCACCCGTCACGCGCCTGGAGCAGGACCCGCTCCGGGCCGCCGGAGGCGACGCCCGCGGAACCGGCTGCGAACAAGTCGGCAAAGGAGACCGCGCCGGCGGGAGATTCCCACGCAATGGACTCGCCGTCCGGCGCATTGTCGGGGAAGTACACGTCGGAATGGGCGCGCACCTCACCGGAATAGTCGATGGCGTCAGCGGGCAGCTCCGCCGTCCAACGCATCGCCAGCGCGGGCAGGGCCACGGCCACAATGAGCGGGGAACGGCCCCCGGCCGGGAAAGAGGCGGATGCCGCGGCCGGATCGGTGGTGGCCACAATGTCCGCAGCGTCGTTCCCGGACGTGCCGGTCTGGATCGTGCCGGTGTGGACCGTGGCGCCCACGGCCCATGACGCCAACAGCCACACCAGTGAACGCCAGTGCACCGGGACGTCCAGGGCGACGACGGACCCGGGTTCGGCATCGAGGTCATCCACCAGGAAGTTGGCGGTCTTGGCCACCCAATTTTCCAGCACCCGGCCCGAGAGCTCCACGCGCTCGGAATCCGGGCCGTACCAAGTCAGGCGCGGCGCGGTGGGGTTGTTGGAGCGCAGCAAGGTCAACAGGTCAGGGGCGGTGGTGGGTATGCGTGCCATACCCATGATCTTTCCACGCCGGAGCCGGCGCTGCCGACCATCAACCCGGCCGGAACGGACAGGAACCGGCCCGGGTAGTCAATCGAAATGACATATCGCGATTCGGGGCGTGAATTGCGTCACATTCACCGACCGGCAACACCCGGGCGGATGCGTGCCAATCCGGCAGTAGGCTTGGCAACCGCACGGTTTTTCGATGCGGGCGCTCCGGCGCCGGCGCCGGAGCGGAAAACATTTCCGGGCGTGGCGTGAGCGGCCAACCCCAGCGGCAGTGGTTATGATCCCCACCCCGCTTGACGCCAGAGACTTACACGGATGTAATTAGACGCACGAACCGCTGTTAGAGGCGCTTGAATCCGCGGAGCATTGCCGGAGCACCAAGCATCAGCCGCGACGGCATCATTCAGGAGGACGATTATGGGGCAGGCTGAGCTGAGTGTGACAAAGTTTCTAGAGGAATCCGCGGAGGGTTCCCGGGGAGTGAATTGGCCGCGGGGCGTGCCGACCGACTGGTTCGTGGACCCGGCCGATCCCGACGCCGCCCGGTCCAATGACACCGCCAATCGCGCCTTCCTGGAGGCCACATCATTTTTGACCGGCCATGAGCTGACCGGCCATGAGCTGACCGGCCATGAGCCGGCCGGTGACGAGCTGGCGGACGCCACCGAGGAGCAGCCCGGGCACACCGCCGTGCCGGTGTGGATAGGACTCCGGCCCGGTCTTGATGACTTCCGGGACGAAGGCGAACTAGGCTGGCAGACGGATGCCCTGTGTGCCCAGACCGATCCGGAGGCCTTCTTTCCGGAAAAGGGCGGGTCCACGCGCGACGCCAAGAAGGTGTGCGGTGCCTGTAACGTCAAGGCGCAGTGTCTGGAATACGCTCTCGCCAACGATGAGCGGTTTGGAATCTGGGGCGGCCTGTCCGAGCGTGAACGCCGGCGGCTGCGGAAGCGAGCAGTCTAATTCTTGAAGCAGTAAAGGTCACTGCCGTTCTGGTTGCCCACAACGGCAGTGACTACCTTCCCACGGTCTTAACGGCACTGGCGGACCAGACGCGACCACCCTCGGTGGTCTACGCTGCGGACGCCGGATCCAGCGACGACTCCGGCGAACTACTGCGCAGGGCCCTGGGCGAACGCAACGTCATCACCCTCGACGCCGGCCGCAAGGGCGGCTATGGCGCCGCGGTGAACGCCGTGCTGGCGCACCGAACCCGCGCCCTGGTGCCGGCGGGAGAACTTTCCGGAGTTGGCACCGGCGGCACCGGCGGCACCGGGGGTGCCGGTGTTGGTGCGGGAGGCGCCGCAGCCAACGAATGGATCTGGCTGCTGCACGACGACGCCGCACCGGCGCCCGATGCGCTGCAGCGGCTGATGGAGGCCGTGGAACGCTCCACCACGGCCACCGTGGTCGGCTGCAAGCAATTGGACTGGGACGAGCCCCGCCGCCTCGTGGACGTGGGCCTGACCGCCACCCGCTGGTTTGACCGGATGACGCTCATCGACCTGGACGAACAAGATCAGGGCCAATACGACGCCCGCACGGACGTCTTCGCCGTGAACACGGCCGGCATGCTGGTGCGCCGGGACGTCTGGGACAAGCTCAACGGCCTGGACCCGGCGCTGCCGGGCCCCGGCGACGATCTCGATTTTTGTGCCCGGGCCCGGCTGGCCGGGGACCGGGTGCTGGTGGTCCCGGCCGCCAAAATGCTCCATGCCGTCGGCCGGCCCGGCGCGCAGGGAACGGCGACGGCCGCGCGCAAGGCCACCGTCTTCCTCCGGCTCAAGCACGCCCCCTGGTGGCAGGTGCCGTTGCTCACGGCCGGCGCGTTCATCGCCGCCGTCTACTGGCTGTTTGCCGGCTTTGTACTCAAGGCCCCCGGCCATGCGGTGCGCATGTTCGGCGCCACCTGCGCCGGGTTCTCGCGCCCCCTGGCCCTGATGCGCAGCCGGTCGGCGCTGGCGAAGACCAGGGTTCACTCCCGGTCCGCCCACAAGGGCCTGTTGGCGGGGACCCGTGAGGCCCGTTCCCACCTGAAGTCCCTGCGCGAGGCGGTGGGACCGGCGGCGGAGCAGCCCGACGCCGCCCTGAACGGCCCGTCCATCCTGGAACCGACCGGCGACACCCACCACGAGGCCATCACGCCCCTGGTGGTGGGCAAGTCGGCCCCGATCGTGGGGGCCGTGGGCCTGTTCATGGTGCTGACCGTGCTGTCCCTGGTGACGCTGTCCCGGTTCCTGGGCGCGCCCGCTCTGGCCGGCGGCGCCCTGCTGCCGGTCTCGGAGGGCGTTGGGCGGGTGTGGTCCCACGCCACCAGCTGGTGGGTCTCCCTCGGATCCGGGCTGGCCGGCCACGGGGACCCCTTCAACTATGTGCTGTGGCTGCTCGCCGGCGCCGGCCTGGGCAACGGGTCCGCGGCCGTCGTCGTGGTGATACTGCTGGCGGTCCCCATCTCCGGGTTCACGGCCTGGCTGGCCGCCGGTGCCCTCTCCCGCCACCGCTGGCCCCGGATCGTCGTCGCACTCGTGTGGGCCGGCGCCCCCGTCTTGCAGGTCGCCGTGGGCGAGGGCCGCCTCGGCGCCCTCCTGGCCCACCTGCTCCTTCCCCTGGTGCTCCTGGGCCTGATCCGCGCGGCCGGCGGCGCCGTGGGCGGCACCTCCGGCGCGCTGGCGGCCACGGCCGCGACGGCCCGCACCGGCAAGCCCGGCCGCCTGGTCAAGTTGGGCCGCCCCGGCGTGGACGGGAACCCGTCCTGGACGGCGGCGGCGGCGGCCGGCCTGGTCCTGGCCGCCGTGACCGCGGGCGCGCCGATCCTGCTGCCCGTGGCCGTCGTGGGTATCGTGCTGGCCACGATCTTCCTGGGCCGGCGCGGCAAGACGCTGTGGTGGTCGCTGTTGCCGCCGCTGGCCGTCTACCTGCCCTTCGGCTGGTCCGCGCTGGCGAACCCGCGGGCGCTGCTCGCGGACCCCGGCCTGCCCGTGCCCGGGGCGCCCGGACCGCTGTGGCAGCAATTGCTGGGCTTCCCGCAGGCCATCCACCCGGCCGGCAGTCTCGCCGGAATCGGCGGCCTGCCCCATCCCGAGTTCTGGACGTGGGCGGCCGTGGCCCTCATCGGCGCCCCCGTCGTTGTGCTCGCCGTCCTGGCGCTGGTGCTGCCGCTGCGCCGCTCCGGCATCGCCCGGACGCTCTGGCTCGTCGCCCTGCTGGGCCTGGCCGCCGCCTACGCCGGCAAGCTGGTGGCCGTCGCGGTCAACGGCGACACCCTCGTCACCGCATTCAACGGCCCGGCCGTCTCCCTGACGCTGCTGGCCCTCCTGGGGGCCGCGCTCCTGGGGTTCGACGCCGTCCATCGCCGCGCGTTCGACCCCGCCGACGGCGGCACCCGGGTCCGCCACGGGAGCCAGCTGACCGCCGTCGTGCTGTCCGTGCTCCTGGTGGCGGCACCGGTGGCCAGCCTGGCCCTGTGGTCCGGGCAGAACCTGACCGGGCACTGGGAAGCCGGGGCCGGACCGGCCGGCGCGCAGCTGCTCAAGCCCGTGACGGCCGGCACCATTCCGGCCACCGCCGCGGACCGCGGCACCGGCCCGGAGGCATCCCGGACCATCGTGCTGGCGGTGCGCAACGATTCCGGGGTGCAGGCACGGCTGATGCAAGGCGACGGCACCACCGCCGACTCCCTCTCCGGGATCGCCGCCGCGGACGGCATCACCGGCGCACCCGGGGTGGAAACCCTCAAGGCGCCCGACGACGCCACGGCCATGCTTCGCCGGACCGTGGCCCTCATGCTGGGCAAGTCCGGCATTGACCCGCGGCCCAACCTCATGGAGCTGGGCGTCGGCTTCGTGGTGCTGCAAAGGGGCGACACCGCCGCCGAACTGCTCGCCCGGGAACTGGAAGGGGTTCCGGGACTGGCCACCGTGGGGCCCACCGACTCCGGCTGGTTGTGGCGCGTCAAGCCTACGTATAAGGTGGCCGGCGCCACGGACGTGGTGAACCGCGTCCGGCTGGTCGACGCCAAGGGGTTGCCGATCGCGCCCGTGGCCTCGGACGGACAAGCCGTCGATACGATGGTGCCGCGGGGAGCCGAGGGCCGCAAGGTGGTCCTGGCGGAGCGCTTCGACGCCGGCTGGAGCGCCCGCCTGGACGGCAGGGAACTCACCCCGGTGGCCGTCGGCTGGGCGCAGGCATTTGAACTTCCCGCCGCCGCCGGGGAACTGGAAATTCACTACGACGAGCCGTGGAGCGCCGTGCTGCACCTGGCACAGATCGTGCTCCTGGGCCTGACGCTGCTGCTGGCGGTGCCCGTGCGTGCCCGCCGCGGCCGGACCGGGGCATATCGGGACGAGGCTTCATTGCAAAAGGTAGGTAGAGGTGTCTGAGACCAACGAGCCGGCCCGGATCAAGGCGGATTCGACCCGTCCCCGGCGGATCAAGGCGGCCGGCGCCAAGCCCGCGCCGGCCAAGCCCGCGCCGGCCAAGCCCGCGCCGGCCAAGCCCGCGCCGGCCAAGCCCGCGCCGGCCAAGTCTGGCAGGGCCAAATCTGTCCGGCCCCGCCGCTGGACGGCCGTGCTGGCCGGGACGGCCACCGCCATTCTGGCCGCGGCCGCCGTGGTGGCCGGCACCATGGCCCCGGGCAACGGTGCCACCGCGGCCGTCAYGGCCACGCATGAGCCGCTGCCCGTGGGCGATTCCCTCTACAACTGTGTCGGCCCCACGCAGCTGTTGACCGGTTCGGCGGCCGGGGCCGACCCGCAGTTCTCGGCCGACTCCTCCGCCACCTCCAGCAAGATCAGCGCCGTCGTCCTGGGCAACCCGGACGGCTCGCTGCCCGGGGCCAGCGTGGACAAGCTGGCCCCCGCCCCGAGCCCGCTGGCGGTCCTCTCGCACGCATCGCCGGGCGCCGCGGCGGCGACCCCCGCACCGGTCGGCGGCGCCGCGAAGGTGCCGGCCGGCGTCGTGCGGGACGTGGACGTCAGCGCCGCCACCGTGCTGCGCGGGACCCCGGTGAACGGACAGGCCGCCGTGGCCGCCGGGGCCGTCGTGGTCGCCAGCGGGGACGGCGACCTGATGGGCCTGGCCGCCGCCGCCTGCCAGGCCCCCGCCAACGATCTGTGGCTGGCCGGGGCCAGCACGGCGGTGGGCCGCACGGCCGTGCTGACCCTGGTGAACTCGTCCCAGAGCCCGGCCACCGTGTCGCTGGAGCTCTTCGGCGCCGGCGGACCGCTCAAGGCGCCCGGCGGCAAGGGGCTGTTGATCGCGCCCGGGGCACTGCGCTCGGTGGTGCTTGCCGGGTTGGCCCCGGACCAGAACCTGCTCTCCGTCCACGTGAACAGCGCTGGCGGCCCCGTCTCCGCCGTCATCCAACAATCGGTGCTGCGCGGGCTGACCCCCGGCGGCGTGGAGTTCCTCCAACCGGTGCAGGCACCGGCCCTCGCCCAGACCATTCCCGGCATCCGCGTGCAGGCGCCGGCCGCGGCGGCAAAGATCTCGGGCCAGTCCGGCTATGGCGACGCCGCGACGGCGCTGGCGGTGACCGTCCCCGGCGCCACCGACGTCGTGGTGGAGGTCAAGGCGTTCGGCCAGTCGGGGCAGGTGGCGCTGCCCGACGGCGGGGTCTTCACGGCCGCCGCCGGGAAGGTGACCGAGTTGCCGCTGGCCGGGCTGCCGGCGGGAACATACTCGCTGTCCGTGTCCTCGGACTCGCCCGTCGCGGCCATCGCGCGCATGGTGAACTTCACCAAACCCGGCGAGGCCGTGGACGTCGCGTACGCCCCGACATCGGCCCGGCTCGGCGACAGCCACCTGGTGACGCTGCCCGGTGGCGTGGCCTCGGCCCTGGTGTTCACCTCACCGGCCGGCGCGGCCAAGGTGATGCTGGTGCCCATCTCCGGGGCCGGTGTGCCAGGCGCCCGCACCACGGTCGATCTCAAGGCGGGCACCACTACCGTGGTGGATCCCGTGCAACTGCTGGGCAAGGACGCCGCCGCCGTGCAGGTCTCGGCGACGGGGGAAGCCGTGTACGGCACGCAGCTGCTGGGGGTCAAGGACACAGCCGGAATTGCGGTGCTGCCGATCACCGGCGCCGCCGCGACGTCCCGCACGGTCAATGTCACCGTGGGGTACTGACCGGCGCATGAGTCGGCGTGAGTTGTGCGCCTGTCGGAAGAATGTCCGCCGGGACTCTTGCCCGGCGCACGACTGGCGGTGAGTTCCACGCAGCGTGTCCACGGGCGCATGAGTCGGCGTGAGTTGTGCGCCTGTCGGAAGAATGTCCGCCGGGACTCTTGCCCGGCGCACGGCTCCACGTGGGTTGTGCGCACGTCGGAGGCGGCCCGGCGTGCGGACATGGTGCGCGGGGTGCCGGGCAGGAGAGCCGGGCGGGCAGGCCCGGTAGCGTCAGTTGCCGCGGAACCGGCGGAACAGCGGGTCGACGGCATCGGGGTCGATGTTCAGCAGGCCCGCGACCTGTTCGATCAGGACCTCGTGGACCAGCTCGCGGGTTTGCCACGGCGCATCACAGAGCGCCTCCACCGGATGCCGGTAGACAATGATGACGGACTGGCGCCCCGGATCATCGCCGGACGGGACAACGGCCGGCTCGCACCTGCCCAGCGGGGCCTGGGAACCGGCGGCGATGAGCGCCTCCAACTGGTCGGGGACTTCCTCCACCAGGTACTCCACGTTCTCCAGGGCGGCACCCCAGAGTTCCATCAGCCGCTCGGCGGACTCCATGACAAGGTCGTCAAACTTTTCCGCACGGGTCCGGAAACCGGGGACACCGGCCGGCATGACGGACCCGCGCAGCCCCCGCCCGTGCCGATTGCGGCGACGGCGCACAAAGGGCCGCCCCGCGGCCGGCGCCGGCCCGGCGCCCGCCCGATGGTCCTCGGAACTGGTCGCCGGATCCGCCCGGAAGGAGACCACAAACCCGGGTTCCTGCGCATTGAACTGCATCATTTCACTGTATGCGTGTGAGCCGTGCAGGGGAAATGCGCCAAAGACGAGTAACCTTGGGAATCGTGGGAACTCTTCGTCAATGCACCAGATCGGCCTGCCGGGAACCGGCCGTGGCCACCTTGACGTACGTGTATGCGGACTCGACCGCCGTCCTGGGCCCGCTGGCCACCTTCGCCGAACCCCATTGTTACGACTTGTGTTCCAAGCACTCCGCCCGGCTGACCGTCCCGCTTGGCTGGGAAGTCATCCGGCTGGCCCGTTCGGACACCCCGCCCGCCCCGGGCCCCGACGACCTGCTGGCCTTGGCCGACGCCGTGCGCGAGGCCGCCAAGGCCGATCCCGAGGGCCCGATCGTCCAGCGCGAACCCCGCGGCACACTGGAGCGCCCCGTCGAGGCCGCCGGCCGGCGCGGGCACCTGCGCATCCTGCGCGACTAGACTGCTGTCACGGTGCCGTCACGCGGACGGCCCGTCGCTACAGCCCCCGAACCGGAAGATTAAACCATGGCGAAAATGAGTGAAGACCTGCTGGCGGTGCTGCGCTGCCCCGTGACCGGCTCGACGCTGATCCAACAGGGCGATGAACTTCTGAGCACAGCGCCCGGAGCGGACGGCCAGCCCGTGCGCTACGCCATTGACGAGGGCATTGCCCTCCTGCTGCGCCCCGACCAGCTGCCGGGCTAGAGAGCCCGCGGGCCGGGCCCGCCCGGCCGCAGCCACCCAGCCACCACCCGCGCCCCCCATGCAAAGGACAATTTCTTGAGTGCCATCCCCAGCCAAACCCTCAGCCCCGACGATTACAGGATTGCGGACATCACCCTGGCCGCCGCCGGACGGCACCAGATCCGGCTGGCGGAATTCGAGATGCCGGGCCTGATGAGCCTGCGCGAGGAGTACGCGGACAGCCAGCCGCTCAAGGGCGCCCGGATCGCCGGCTCGCTGCACATGACCGTCCAGACGGCCGTCCTCATCGAGACCCTGACGGCGCTGGGCGCAGAGGTCCGCTGGGCCTCCTGCAACATCTTCTCGACCCAGGACGAGGCCGCCGCCGCGATCGTGGTGGGCGACGGCACCCCGGAGCACCCCCAGGGCGTGCCCGTGTTTGCCTGGAAGGGCGAAACCCTGGAGGAATACTGGTGGACGGCCCAGCAAATCCTCACCTGGCCCGGCGTGGACGAAGACCCGGCCAAGCCGTCCCTGCGCGGGCCCAACATGATCCTGGACGACGGCGGGGACGCCACCATGCTGGTCCACAAGGGTGTCGAATTTGAGGCGGCCTGGGCCGTCCCGGACACCACCGCCGAGGACTCCGAGGAAGCCGCCGTCTTCCTGGCGGCCCTGCGCGAGTCCCTGGCCGCCGACCCGCAAAAGTGGACGCGCATCGCCGCGCGCATTCACGGGGTCACCGAGGAAACCACCACGGGCGTGCACCGCCTGTACCAGCTGGCCGCCGAGGGCAAACTGCTCTTCCCGGCCATCAACGTCAACGACTCGGTGACCAAGTCCAAGTTTGACAATAAGTACGGCATCCGCCATTCGCTGCCGGACGGGCTGATGCGCGCCACCGACGTGCTGCTCGGCGGCAAGGTCGCGGTGGTCTGCGGCTATGGCGACGTCGGCAAGGGCGCCGCCGAGGCGCTGCGCGGCCAGGGCTCGCGCGTGATCGTGACCGAGATCGACCCCATCTGTGCGCTGCAGGCCGCCATGGACGGCTACCAGGTTGCCCGGCTCGAAACCGTCCTGGAACAGGGGGACATCTTCATCACCACCACCGGCGGCAAGGACATCATCCTGGCCGCGGACATGCTCAAGATGAAGAACAAGGCGATCGTGGGGAACGTGGGCCACTTTGACAACGAGATCGACATGGCCGGGCTGGCCAGGATCGATGGCGTGCAGAAGGTGGAGATCAAGCCGCAGGTCCACGAATGGGTCTTTGAGGCGGGCAGTGAGAACGAGCGCTCCATCATCGTGCTCTCCGAGGGCCGCCTGCTCAACCTGGGCAACGCCACCGGCCACCCGTCGTTCGTCATGAGCAACTCGTTCACCAACCAGGTCATCGCCCAGGTGGAGATTTTCACCAAGAAGGACCTGCCGGAGCTCGAGTACATCAACGACGTCTACGTGCTGCCCAAGATCCTGGACGAGAAAGTGGCCCGCCTGCACCTGGCCGCGCTGGGCGTGGAGCTAACCGAGCTGACCCCCAGCCAGGCCGCCTACCTTGACCTGGACCCGGCCGGTCCGTTCAAGCCCGCCCACTACCGCTACTAGGAGACCCCGTGGCATCCTGGCAGATCACCGGCCCGCACAGCCGCCTGCTCCGTGCGCAGAATCCCGGCCCGATGACCCTGGACGGCACCAACAGCTACGTCCTGTCCACCGATCCCGCCGCGCCCGGCCTGCCCGTGGTGGTGGTTGACCCGGGCCCTCTGCTGGAGGACCACCTGGCGGCGCTGGCGACCGCCGGCCGCGTGGAGCTCATCCTCGTCACGCACCGCCACCCCGACCACACGGACGGCAGCGCCCGGCTCCACGAGCTCACCGGCGCCCCCGTGCGGGCCGCCGACCCCGCCTTCTGCCACGCCGGCGCGCCGCTCGCCGGCGGTGAGCGTATCCGTGCCGCGGGCCTGGACATCGCCGTCGTGGCCACCCCCGGGCACACCTCCGACTCGGTCTGCTTTCACCTGCGGGACGACGCCGGTCCCGGCCAGGTGCTCACCGGGGACACCGTCCTGGGCCAGGGAACCACGGTGATTTGCTACCCGGACGGCCGGCTGGGGGACTACCTGGACTCGCTGGAGACGCTCGCGGCCCTGGGCGCCGGGCCGGGAGCCGGACCGGGCCAGGGGTCCGTTGCCGCACTGCCCGGGCACGGCCCCGTCCTGGCGGACCTGGCCGCGGCCGCCGCCGCCTACCGGGCGCACCGTGCTGAGCGGCTGGCCCAGGTCAGCGCCGCCGTCGAACACCTGCTCCGGACGACCGGGACGGCGCCGGACGCGGCGGCGGTGACGGCCGTGGTGTATGCCCAGGTGCCGGAGAATGTGCAGGGGGCCGCCCGGCTCTCGGTGGAGGCCCAGCTGGATTATTTACGCAATCGCAACCCGGCAACGTAGGTTGTGGGCCGGTTCCGGCCGGATCGTGGCCTAAAATGGGGAGTTAGCCGTGCGCGGCACAGGGGTCTCATCCGCCGACGGCGCGCACCGAATGGGGAGTTTGAATGCCTGACCTGCAAGACACCAAGACCCCCCGCAAGGGGTGGAAGATCGCCCTGATCTCCTTGGTCGCCTTGGCCTTTGCCGGCGGCGGCGTGGGTGCCGCCACGGCGAACACCTGGCTGCCCGGCGCTGCCGCGACCGCGTCGGCCAGCGCGTCGCCCACCCCCACCCCTACCCCGTCGGTGCCGTCGGAGCTGTCCGTCACCCCGGCGAACGCGGCAACATTCGTCAACCCCGGTGCCCCCGTCGTGGCCCAGGTGAAGAACGGCACCATCTACAGCACCGTGTTGAAGGAGACCGACACCGGCACCACCACCGACGGCGAGCTCTTCATCAGCAACACCAAGTGGATCTCCCAGGGCCCGCTGAAGTTCAACACCAAGTACACCCTGGCCGTCACCACGGAGGACGACGCGGGCACCCGGTCCACGGAAACCACCTCCTTCACCACGGTCCCGCCGGAAAATGAGGCCGACCTGGTGATGTTCCCCAGCGCCGGGGCCACGGTGGGTGTGGCGCAGCCGCTCCAGTTCACCTTCAGCGAGCCCGTGACCAACAAGGCAGCCGTGGAGAAGGCCATCACCGTCAGCGCCACCTCCGGCCAGAAGGGTGCCTTCCGCTGGTACTCGGACACCATGGCCCGCTACCGCCCCGCCGACTTTTGGGCCGCCAATACGAAGATCACCGTGAAGATGGACCTGTTCGGGGTGGATTTCGGCAACGGCCAGATCGGCAATTTCAGCAAGACCAACACCGTCCAGATCGGCAACCGGGTGGAAATGGTGGCCGACGCCGCGAACCTGCAGGCCAGCATCTACATCAACGGCGCACTGGTGAAGCAATACCCCGTCACCATGGGCGACGCCCGCTTCCCGTCGGCGTCCGGCTACCTGGTGATCCTCAGCGACAAGCAGCGCCACGCCCGATTTGTGGCGTCCACGATCGGGCTCAAGCCCGGGGACCCGGCCAACTACGGTGAGGTCGACGTCGAGTACGCCACCCGGCTGACGCCCAGCGGCGAGTTCATCCACCAGGCGACCGCCTCGGCGGCCCCGTTCCTGGGCCGGGCGAACCTCTCCCACGGGTGCATCGGCATGTCCGCCGAGGGCGCCTCGTGGGTCTTCAACAACATGCATACCGGGGACCTGGTCAAGGTGGTCGGCAGCCCCAACGAGACCATCGCCCCCACTGACGGCTTTGGCGACTGGAACATCCCCTTCAACCAGTACGCGCACCGCTAGCGGCCTTCCGCTGATCATGGGCCCGAATGCCGTAGCATCGGGCCCATGATCACAGAACTTGCGCGGCTGTGGGCGGAGGCCCCTGTTGCTTTCTGGTTGGTGTTGCTCGCCGGCCTGTATTTTTTGGTCATGGCGGCCTGGTTGACCGTCATCGACATTAAGCATCAGGTGCTGCCCAACAGGATCGTGTTCCCGTCGGCGGCCATTGCCGGCGCGCTGCTGCTGGTGGCGTGCCTGGTGGCGGGCGACGGCGCGGCGGCCCTGCGCACGATCCTTGGGGGAGCGGTGCTGTGGGCTATCTACGTGGTGCTTCGTCTCATCTACCCCGCGGGCATGGGCTATGGCGACGTGAAGCTGGCGTTTGTGCTCGGTCTCTACCTGGGGTTCATCGGCTGGCCGGCGTTGTTGTACGGCACCTTCCTGGCGTTCGTGCTCGGCGCCCTCTGGGGGCTGGCGTTGATGGCCAGCCGGCGCGGCACCGCCAAGACCCAGATCCCCTTCGGACCGTTCATGCTGGCCGGTGCCCTGGTGCAGCTGGTGATTGGCTGAAGGCTACCCGCCCAGCGCGCCGCCTTGGCTGAAGACCTCGATCATGTTGATGGCCGCCGGCCCCATGATGATGATAAACAGGGTCGGGAAGATGAAGAACAGCAGCGGGAACAGCACCAGCACCGGCAGCTTCATCGCCTTTTCCTCGGCCCGCTGGCGGCGCTTGACCCGCATTTGCCTGGCCTGGGTGCGCAACACCTTGGCAATGCCGATGCCGTAAACGTCCGCCTGGACCACGGCCCGGACAAAACCCTTCAGCTCCGGCACCGTGGAACGGTCGGCCAGCGCCTGGTAGGAGTCGCGACGGGCGCGGCCCATCTGCATGTCCTGCAGGGTGCGCACGAGTTCCTCGGCCATGGGCCCGCGCCCGTTGGCGCCGGCCCGGGCCATTGCGCTCTCAAAACCCAGGCCGGCTTCGACGGAGATCAGCATTTGGTCCAGCGTGTCCGGCAATTGAAGCTGGATGGCCTTTTGCCGTTCCTGGGCCTTGCTCAGGATCAGCAGGTCCGGAATGAAATAGCACAGGGACGTCAGGAACAGGGCGAGCAGGACCATTCTCACCCCGGGCTGGATGGCCGTCATCAGGATGCCCACGGCGGCACCGGCAAGTGCCAGCAGCGGCTTGGCAACCAGCAGCCGGGCCAGCGGCATCGTGGCCGGACGCCCCGCGCGGGCCAGCAGCTTGTCCAGTTTGGCTGTGTAGCCGGCGGGTGTGAACCGTCGGGCCACCTCCGGCATGCCCTTCTCACCAAAGGCCGGAGCGGCCTGGCCTGCCTCCACACCCCGGGTGAGGTTGTTGCGGATGACCAACAGGGACTTGGTGTCCACGCTGATGAAGGACCAGGCGAGGTAACCGATCGGCAGCACCACGGCTGCAATGAAGATCCCGGGAAGTGCGATCATATGCGTTGCACCCTCTCAAAACTTGATCTGGACTATTTTGCGCATCCACAGGCCGCCGATGACCATCATGACCGCCCCGACGGCGAGCATCACCCAACCCAGCACGTGCGTTGTCAGGGCACTCAAGTATTGGGGGTTGACCACCATCAGCATTAACGCGATCCCGAAAGGCAGTGCCATGAGGATGAGGGCGGACAATTTGCCCTCCGCACTCAGGGCCTTAACTTGTGCCTTGATCTCGCCGCGCTCGCGGATGGTTTCGCCCACGTGGTCCAGGACTTCGGCCAAATCCCCGCCCACTTCGCGATTGATTTGGATGGCCTGGCTGATCCAGGCAAAGTCCTCACTCTTCATCCGGTGCGCGGTGTCCGCCAGGGCCGCCTCCAGGTCGCGGCCAATGCGCGCCTCGTTGACGATTCTTGCGAATTCCTCCGACGACGGAACCGGGGCCTCCCTGGCCGCCGCATCGATCGCAGCCACCACGCTGTGGCCGGCGCGGAGGCCGCCGGAGATGAGCATGAGGTTGTCCCCCAACTGCTGGTCAAATTTGGTCCGGCGTCGATCCGCGAGCACGGTCAGGGCCGCCCAAGCGCCCACTGCCGCCGCGAGAGCGAGCACAAGGGCGAGCCCCGTCCCGCCGAGCAGGAGGCCCGACAATCCCAGGACCGCCGCGGCCGCAATGACCAGGATCAGGAAATTGGACGGCGGCAGGCGCAGCCCGGCGTCCTCCAGCTTCGAACGGCTGTAGGGGCCGCCGCCGACCGTCCGCTCCAGCACGGCGACCGTGGAGTCCGTGAGGCTGCCCAAAGCCGTCCGGCTGGTGTCCCCGAAGGGTCGTCGCCGGTCCACGGAGACCGCTGACCTCCGTGGCCTAAGGACCACCAGCAGAACCACCGTCAGCGCGGCCAGGCAGAGCGCAAAGCCGGCAATGGGAAGGATGGCGGGCATGGCTACCAACTCCTTGTTGGCTGCGGCCGGCCGCCAAAGACACTGGCCGGGATGGTGATGCCGAGCTCGGCAAAGTGATCCACAAAACGCGGCCGAACCCCGGTGGGTACCGGCTTGCCCAGGAACCTGCCCGTGCTGTCCATGCCCGCGGCGTAGTCGAACACAAAAGCGTCCTGGAGTGTCACGACCTCCCCTTCCATGCCCTGCACCTCGGTAATGTGCGTGACTCGCCGCGTTCCATCGCGGAGCCGGCTCAGGTGCACAATCAGATTGATCGCCGAGGCAATCTGTTCGCGCACGGCGCGCAGCGGGAGATCCATGCCGGCCATCAGCACCAAGGTTTCCAGGCGGGCAATGGCATCCCGGGGAGAATTGGCGTGAACGGTGGAAATGGAACCGTCATGGCCGGTGTTCATCGCCTGAAGCATGTCCAGTGCCTCTCCGCCGCGAACCTCGCCCACCACAATCCGGTCGGGGCGCATGCGCAGCGAGTTCCGCAACAGGTCCCGGATGGAGACTGCGCCCCGGCCTTCGATGTTTGCCGGCCGGCTTTCCAGTCGCACCACGTGGTGCTGCTGGAGCTGCAATTCCACCGCGTCCTCGATGGTGACGATCCGCTCATCCGCCGGGAGGAAACCGGACAGGACGTTCAGCAGCGTGGTCTTGCCGGTGCCGGTTCCGCCGGTGACCAGGATATTGAGCCGGGCCCGCACACACGCGCTCAGTAGTTCGGCCATCTCGGGGGTCAGGGTGCCGAAGTCGACCAGGTTTTGCACGGTGTGGGGAACGCGGCTGAATTTGCGGATGGTCAGCGAGGGTCCATTGACCGCCAGCGGGGGAATGATCGCATTGATGCGCGAGCCGTCCTCCAAGCGGGCGTCCACCATGGGCGACGACTCGTCAATCCGGCGACCCACCTTGGAGACGATTCGCTCAATGACCCGGCGCAGGTGCGTTTCGGTGGCGAACGTCGAATCCGTCAGGGTCAGCTGCCCGTTCCTCTCCACGTAAATCTGATCTGCCTGGTTGACCATGATTTCCGTGACGCTGTCGTCCTCGAGCAACGCCTGTAGCGGCCCATATCCCAGGACGTCGTCTCCAATTTCCCGGATCAGCCGGCGCCGTTCCTCCGGGGTTAATGGAACCTGTTCCTCGTCAATGACTTGGCTGAGCTCCTCCCGGGCGGACTTGCGCAGATCCTCCTCGGAGAGGTTTGGGTCCGTCAGGCGCCCACCCATCCGCTCGAAGAGGGCCTCCCCGGCACGATGCTTGAGGCCGGCCAGGGTCGTGCCGGCTGTGGAGGCCGTCACGTGGGTGGGGGCTGGAAGCGGCGCCGGGTGCGACTTGAGGTCGCTTGTTTCGCCGATGGGGACGAAACCCCTGGCCGCATTCAACCTCTCTGAGAGATTCATGACACCACCGCCCGTCGATGCAGTCTCTTGTGTGTTTGGGAGCCCCAATCGGGTTCAAAGCGTTCCACCAGCCGGCGAAGGTTCTTGGTCGCTGCGTTCCGCACGCCCTCCTGCAGGATCGGCACGCCCTTGTTGGTGGCAAACGGGATGGCTGATGAGTGCGGGACCACCACGTCCACGGGGATGCGGATGGTGGCCTCGACGTCCTGGATGTTCAAACCGGCGTGGCGGTTGGCGAAGTTGAGCACCACGTGCCGAACTTGCGGCACCAGGCCCAGCTCCTCGAGTATGCCCAGCCCGGTGCGCAGTCCCTTGATGCTCGGGATGTCCATGCCGAGCACCCAGACAACGTCCGTGGCTTGCTCCAGCGTGGCCAGGGCGTGTTCGCTCAGGCCCGGAGCCGTGTCCACGACCACGTACTTGAATTCGGTGGCAAGCTGGGCGATCAATCGGCGGATGTGGTCGGCCGTGACAAGATCGGCCTCGCTGGGGTTTCGCGGCGCACAGAGCGCGTACACGCCGCCGGAGTGAACGCTCAGAAACGCCTTGAGCACCATGGCGTCGTGCGCCGCCGCCCCCGTCACGGCATCCAACAACGTATGCTCCGGGTCCAGGGACAGCCCCGAGGCAACGTCGCCGAACTGGAGGTCCAGATCCACAATCACCACGCCCATGGGCGCGATCTGTCCCAGTCCCACCGCCAAATTGGTGGCGATGGTGGTTTTCCCGACGCCGCCCTTGGGTGACATGACGGCAATGATGCGCCCGGTCTCCCGCACGGAATTGGCCGGCGTGGACAGTCCGCGGCGCCTGCTGGCCGCGGACAGGCAGGCCCGTTCCAGCAAGATCCGGATGGTGGGGATGTCTGCGCCCGGGCTCAGGATGTCCCGGATGCCGGAGCGCATGGCGGTCAGCACCACGTTCGCAGCCGCGTCTGCGGCCAGAATGACGCTGATTTCCGGGAACTGCAGATCGACCACCGTGGCCAGCTTGAGCGCCTCATCGACGGACACCCCCGGGCCGAGGATGATGACCTCCGGCGGCTCACCCGGATCCTGGTGCACGATGTCCTGCGGCGCTCCGTTGATGGCCGATTCCGGCAGGGTCTGCACGCTCCCGTGCAGGCCTCCGGCAACTGCGGCACGGACGCGTTGATCGAATTCGGCGACCGTGGTGATGATGATGAAGCGGCTCACTTTAATACGCCATCCTTATGCAGGGTATTCACGGGGGCGGGGTTGGAGTCGGCGTTTTCCCTGGAGAGGTAGATCTTGCCAAATTCGATGCCGTGCACCGTTCTCACCGCATCGGCGCCTGACTGCGCCAACGTGATGAAGATGCCCTCGCCCGAGCCGGCCGGTGGTCCTTGCGCCGTGGCGCCGTCCGATGGTGCCGTGGTGCCGGTGCCCACCCGGGTCACCAGGACCTTGTGGAATTGCAACTTGGTGGCTTGCACGTCCCTCGTGCCGGGTGCAACGCCGTCATTGTAGGAGATGAACAGTCCCACCGTGTCCCCGGCCCGCAGCTGGCCGCCAAGGACCCGCTCGGGTGCCAGCTTGAGCGTGACCTCCTCGAGTCCCTTGGGGACATCCACCTGATTGGGGGCCAGGAGGCTGTCGGGGTTGACCAGGCGATTGGCCAGGAGTTGCTCGCCCGGGACCAGTGCCACGGCGGCAACTTTCCCGCTGAAGGATGAGAGATCCGTGACGGCCCCCTCGGCGACGGCCGTCCGGGGAATTGATTCAGCCTTGACCAGCGATTTGAGTTGGTCCACGGCCGTGCCGGCGGTGATGGGTTGCTGGACGATCAATACCTCCACCGGACTCAGGCCGGCCTGGGCGCGGGTGTCCGCGGCTTGGACGTAGGTGGCAAGGAGGACAGCACCCACAATGGCTAGCACCAATGCGGCAACGCCCCCCAGCAGGCGTGTTTTCACTTTTAGCTCCTAATTACTTGATCAATCGGACAATGCTTCCACCCAAGTTGGGGCCGGTCCCGGGGACCAATCCTTCCTGAAGCGAAACAAAGCGGGTGAAATATCCAAAAAGGCCCCGGCAGTTACCCGTGCAACTCGGTGCGAGGCTATCGGCGTGGTTATTCGGATTAAATTTCCAGCCGGTGACCTGGAAGGCGGCGAACCCATATATTTGATAGGTGGCATGTTGGCCGCCGGTGGTGCTTGATGTCGAAAAGATGGGGACCAGGATCGGTTTTGTCAACAGCGTCGGCATGACGGCTGCACACACGCCGGGGAAGTTGTTCCCGGGGGAACTGCCGGCCTTCCCGGTGCCGACGTCAATGGTTGCCTGGCACTGGCCACCCTCGATGTCCAGCCAACCAAAACCTCCGGTGGGGAAGCCGAGTGCGGCGGTGCACCCCGGATAGTTGGCGTTTTGGTCCGAACGGAGCAATACGCGGGCGCTGTCGGGATTGCCGGTGAAATTGCCGGTGGCCTCAAGCTCCGCCTTTTGGGCCGCGGTGAGGCTCTGGTCGAAGACGCACTTTCCAAACGTCCACGGCAACGCCGTCCCGGCCGTGGGCGGTCCCCAGGCAGCGGTGGCCGTGGCGCCGACGTCGGCCGTGCCGATGCCGAAGATGTTGGCAAACGCGAGCCGGATGAAGTTATTGCCGGCGCCGTCCCGACTTGAGACGTCGACCTGGACGCTGTTGGTGGTGGGAAAGGTGACCGAGTTGGTGCGGGCAGCGCCGTCGTTGGCATTGGCATTGGCATACGTACCCGCGGTGGTTAGAGCGTCCCCGCAGGTGCGGGCGCTGGCGCAATCGTTGGCCACCGCCAGGGAGGCCGAGTCCGCGCCGTTTTGCAGTTGGGCCCGCTCGGCATACATCATGCCCACGTCCACGCAGATGGCGGCGAAGCCAAGCAGGGCAACCATCAGCAGGGCCACCATGATGGCGGATGCGCCGCGCTCGTTGTCCGGACCGTCTATTCTGCGGAGCCCCTTCAGCCGCCGCATTGCATGACTCCCACTCCGGTGATCTGTGGTGCCGGGAAGGGCAGATAGCCCGTCATCCAACCTGGCGTCGTGACGACCCTGACGGTTACCGTGGAACCGGATGAGCAGGCCCCCGCCGAGTAGGTGATGGTGACGGGGGTGCCGGCCGGCAGGGTTGGCGCGGCGGCCAGGGCGGCCGCCTGGGCGGCGCCGTTGGTGAAGCCGGCCTCGGCGTAGTGGACTGCCGCGTAGCGTGCGCCCTCGCGGGCCGCGTTGCTGGCGGAGATCTGGACGTTGAACGCCCGGCCAAACTCCATGATGCCGATGACCAGCAAAAGCAAAATCGGGAGCAGCAGGGCAAATTCCACCGCCGCGGCGCCTCGCTCCGAACCTGTGCGTTTCATTGCCCTCTCCTCCCAGCGGGAAAGCAGGGGAGGCGGCCTCAGATGTCCTGGGGCCGCCTCCGCGGTGGCCTGCGGGATGGTTACGGCGCCACGACCAGGTGGTCGCGCACCTCTCCGAAAACGTTCGTGAGATTCGTTCCGATCGCCGCCACTACGCCAATGATGACGACGGCAATGAGGGAGACCATGATGCCGTACTCAACGGCGGTTGCCCCCCGCTCGCCGTCTCGGACGCGGTCGACGCCGGCAACGAACATGTTCTGCATGGTTACGTAGAGCTTCAACATTGCATTTTCCTTTACTTTAGAAACACTCTTCATGTTTCCAAAGCTCGTCAACAATGCCTTTGAGATCAAAGTATTTAGTTTGAGACCAAACGATTGATTGAGACCAATTATTTAGGTGAGACCAAATTTTTATTTGAAACCAAAGATCAAGCCAACAAGCTTTGGCCCTGGTGACCGGTGAATCATCCCCGGTGAAAATCAACTAGACATCTTGGGGAAAAAAGTAAGTAGCGTACCAAGTACCCGACTTTTTTAGGTACGGCGGGTCGGCGGGTACTTGGTCTTACTTACCCCGGCGCTGTGGCATACTTGGTTCCCTGCGGGCCGGTCCCCATTTGCGCGGAAATTGACACAACGGTCAGCTTGCCGGCTAATTCGGTGAATTTTTGTCAGGTTAGTTTGCGGCGGCGAAAAATCCATGCGTGTTCCCGTAAAGCGCCCTGTCATAAGTGTCAAAAATGCCGGAGTTCAGCCCGGGGCCTGTGATTCCCGCTTTGGGCGGCGTGAGGGGCTACGGCGACCCGACGCCGTGGCGGCGCACCTGTCGGCGCAGCCGCTCGGTGCGTTCCTGGGCCAGCGTGAGGCGTCGGAATTCGCGGTCGCGGCGCTCGGAGATCAGCGCGGCCAGAAACATTTCCGGGGGAGTGCCCGGGGCCGGTCGCGGGGCCACGAACCGTGCCGCCTCCGCTGCCAGGTCAGCACCCAGGGCGGTCCGTGAGGCCGGCGCCATTTGCCCGCCCTGGCGCAGGAATGTGGAAATGCGCCGGGCGAGGGAATCGGGCAGCCGGCCAATATCCGCCAGCGCCGCCCACGCCTGCAGGTGGGGTGCGGTGCTGACCGGCAGCGGCCGCGTCCGGGGCGCCCGGTCGCGAATGGCGTAGGTGCCCGCGAGCATGTCGCCGAGGCATTTGGACTTGTCGTTGAACAGGGACGCCAGGAACGCCACCGAACCCAGGGTCAGGTAAATCTCAAAGAACCCCACCAGCCCGCGGACCAGGGCTTGCCGGAAGCGGATGGAGCCGCCGTCGTCGCGCACGATGCGCAGGCCCATGACCAGCTTGCCCGGCGACTTCCCCCGGGTCAGCGTCTCCACGGCGATGGGCAGCACGACCAACAGGCCGACGGCGGCCAGCAGGGTGATCGAGCGCGCGGCGGCCGAATCCACCAGGACCGGGACGGCGCCGAGCACAAGAAACGCGATGACTGCCAGCAATGCGACGGCCAGAACGTCGATGATGGCGCCCACCGACCGGGCCGCGAAGGAGGCCGGGCGCAGTTCCAGGACGACGGCCTCGCCGGTGATGATCGCGGACATTTCCCCAGTCTAGCCACGGCCCGGGCGGCGGTTATGCTGGGCACGTGGACTTGGATGCATTTACCGCCGTGCACCGGGCGGAATGGGAGCGGCTGGCCGCCCTGGCCCGGAAACGCCGGCTCACGGGGGCCGAGGCCGACGAGTTGCTCGAACGCTACCAAAGCGTCTCCGCGCACCTGTCCCTGCTCCGCTCCGTCGCCGCGGAAAGTGCCCTCTCGGGTTCGCTGTCGGCGGTCCTGGCCAATGCCCGCACCCGGTTCACCGGCGCCCGGTCCAACATTCTTGGTGATCTGGCCCGTTTTTTTGCCTGCTCGCTGCCGGCCGCCCTCTACCGCCTGCGCTGGCTGACGGTGGTGGTGGGCGCCGTGTTTGTGCTCGTCAGCGTGCTCTTTGGGGCCTGGGCGGCAAATACCCCGGGCGTCCTGGCGGCCATGGGCGGCGACGCGCGACTGCAGCAACTGGTGAACCATGACTTCATCAACTACTACTCCGAGAACCCGGCCGCCTCTTTCGCCGGCGCGGTCTGGACGAACAACGCCTGGATTGCCGCCCAATCCGTGGCCCTGGGCGTCACCGGGATTTTTGTGCCGTACCAACTGTTCGTCAATGCCCAAAACGTGGGCATGACCGCCGGTGTCATGGTCGCCTACGGCCGCGGCGACGTCTTCTTCAGCTACATCCTCCCGCACGGGCTCATGGAGCTGACCGCGGTGTTCATTGCCTCCGCCGCCGGGCTGCGCATCTTCTTCTCCTGGGTCAGTCCCGGCCCGCGCAGCCGCCTCGACGCGTTGGCCCGCGAGGGCCGCTCCCTGGTCACCGTGGCCCTCGGATTGGTGGTCGTGCTCCTGGCCTCCGGGCTGGTGGAGGCGTTCGTGACCCCGAGCCAGCTGCCGGTGTGGGCCAAAATCGCCATTGGGGCCGCGGTCCTGGCCGCCTACTGGGCCTACGCGCTGGTGCCGGGCCGCAGGGCCTACCTGGCCGGGGAACGCGGGGAGATGGACGCGGACGACGCCGGCGCCGTCGAGCTTTCCGCCTAGAAACCTCCCGGGGCGCCGGCAAGCTGTGAATGCCCTGCGAGTTTGGCCCGTCCCCGGGGTGGCACCCCCGGCGGCGGGCCGGCGGCGGGTATTCTTCGAAGGTGACCGAGAACCAGACACCGGCAGACCCCAGCCGGCAAGCATCGACCGACGGGACGCCGGCCCAGACGCCCCGGATTCCGGCAACCCTCACCGAAGCCCCGGGCGGCGCGGCGCGGATCAAGATCGACCGGCCGGCCGACGGCGGAGCGGGCGAACCCATGCGTCCGGCGGGACGGCTGCCCCAGCTGCCCCTCGACGCGGAGGCCGGGGCTGCCGGGGACGATTTTGTGGAATCCTCACCCACCACCATGCTCCAACTGCGGCCGCCGCAGGAGGAAGTGGAGCGCCGTTTGGCGGCCCGCGACCAGGCGGCCAATACCAAGCCGGTGCTGCCGAGGGTCTTCCAGGTGCTCCTGGCCGTGTTCTACCCCGTGGTGCTGCTGGTGCTCTCGATCCGCCTCGTCACGACGTCGGTATTCCTGTGGGTGGAGTACCACCGGCCCGGATTTCCCGCGGACTCCTTTGGCTTTAGCACCGATGACCGCATGACCTACGGCTCCTACACGGTGGACTACTTGTTGAACTTCACCGGTCCCCGCTACCTGGGGGGCCTGGTCAATGACAAGGGTGATCCCTTGTTCCTGCCCCGCGAGGTGGCACACATGGCGGATGTGAAATCCGTGATCGACCTGGCCTTCCTGGCCGGCGCCGTGCTGGCCATTGGCATGGTGATCGCCATCATGTACCTGTCCCGGCGCAGCAGCGGCGGGGTCCGGCGCGGCCTGTTCGCCGGATCCATCGCCACCCTGGCGGTGATCATCAGCCTCGGCGTGCTGGCCTTCATGGGGTGGGAAACGTTCTTTGCCGACTTCCACAAGATCTTCTTCGCCAACGGCACCTGGACGTTCTACACGGACGACACCTTGATCCGGTTGTTCCCGAGCCAGTTCTGGCTCGATTCCGGGATCTTCATCGGCGCGTTCGTGCTGGCGGTTTCCTCCCTCACCATGGCGTTCACCTGGCCCACCCGGGACCGCCGGGCGGCCGTGGCCAAGTCCCGCCGGCCGGGGCGCCGCGCGGCGGCCGCGTAGCCCACCTCGCAGCCGGGGGCGGCTAGATCCAGCTCGGCAGCCACATGTGCTGGCGCCAGTAGTCCATCGGGATCAGTTCCGAGGCCCAGATGGGGTAGAAGTAGGCGCTGATCGCCACGGCCAGGATCAGGAAGATCCCGGCGAACAGGGCACCTTGTTGGCGGCGCCACGGGGGGTCGCCCGCGGTGCCCAGCACCAGCCCCAGGACCATGACGACGGCCAGGATCATGAAGGGCTCGTACGCGATGGCGTAGAAGAAGAAGATGGTCCGGGTGGGGTAGAACAACCACGGCACGAACCCGGCCGCGAAACCCGCCAGGATGGCCGCGGCGCGCCAGTCCCGCCTGGCCAGCCACACGCCGATCAAAAATAGGACGGCCAGTGACCCGCCCCACCAGATCAGCGGGTTGCCCACGCTGGTGACCATGGCCGCACATTTGTCCGCGGTGCACCCGTCCTGGCCCTTCGTCGGGTAGGCGGAGAAGAACGACGTCGGGCGGCCCATCACAAACCAGGACCACGCATTGGCCTTGTAGGGGTGGTCCGAGCTCAGCCCCGTGTGGAACGAGTACGCGGTGGAGTGGTAGTGCCAGAGCGAGCGCAGCGACGCCGGCACCCACCCCCAGGTGTCGCTGGGATTCGACGCGGCCCACATGCGGTCGTAGGCGTCCCTGGAGAGAAACCAGCCCGACCATGAGGCCAGGTAGGTCACGGCGGCCACGGGCACCATGCTGGCAAACGCGAGCGGCCCGTCCTTCAGCAGCGCCCCGGTGACCCAGTACCTGATCCCCGCGATCCGGCGCGCCTGCAGGTCCCACACGACGCTCATCAGGCCAAACGCGGCCAGGAAGAACAGCCCGGACCATTTGGTGCCGATGCACAGCCCCAGCGCCACGCCGGCGGCCAGCCGCCACCAGCGGACCCCGAGCCACGGCCCGTAGAGCAGGTGCCTGGCCGGGACGGTACCGTCCGGGGAGGTGAGGGCCGCCAGCCGGGCGGCCAGCCGGCGTCGTCCGTCATCACGGTCCATGACCAGCGCACCGAAGGCCACCAGCGCCCAAAACATGACGAACACATCCAGCAGGGACGTGCGGGACTGCACAATGGCGTGCCCGTCCACCGCGAACAGCAGCCCGGCCGCGGCGCCCAGGATGGTGGAGCGGAACATCTTCTGCGCAATCAGCGCCAGCAGGAAGATGGACACGGTGCCCGCCAGCGCCGCCGAGAACCGCCAGCCAAAGGTGTTGTCCGGGCCAAAGAGCCACATCCCGAACGCGATCATCCATTTCCCCACCGGCGGGTGCACCACATACTCGGGGGTGGTCTGGATCCCGGAGAAGTCGCCCCGGTTGAACAATTCGTTGGCCTTGGTCCCCCAATTGCGTTCGTAGCCGCTTTGCAGGTAGCTGTAGGCGTCCTTAACGTAATACGTTTCGTCAAAGACCAACGACGCCGGCTGGCCCAGCCGGATGAACCGCAGCACGGCGCCGATGATCGCCGTCAGCGCCGGGGCGAGCCAAAACCAGAGCCGCAGGCTCGGCGGCGTGGCGGCCCACGAGGCGAGATCCCCGATCAGCCGCCCACGCAGGCCCGGCGCCGTGAAGGCCGCGACCGGCTCCCGCAGCCACCGGGGGGCGGGGCTGTCCGCGGCGGGTGTGTCCGGGGTGTCCGGTGCCTCTCGGGTGACGGTGGGTTGCACCCTGCCAATGCTACCCAGTGCGGGCCGGCGGCCGCGGCCAACTACGCTGGTGTCTATGGAAGAAGACCAGCAAGGCGGCGCCAGCGGGCCCGCCATCCCGATCGAAGGCGGGCCCGGGTACATCGTGCTGGCCGCCACCCCCATTGGCAATATGGGTGACGCCTCCGCCCGGCTCATCTCCTGGCTGGGCTCGGCGGACATCGTGGCGGCGGAGGATACCCGCAGGCTGCACCGGCTGGTCACCTCCCTTGACGTTCAGGTGACCGGGCGGATCATCAGCTACCACGAACACAACGAGGCGGCCAAGACACCCGAGCTTCTGGCCCAGGTGCAGTCCGGGAAGGTCCTGCTGATGGTGACCGACGCCGGCATGCCCGCGGTGTCCGACCCCGGATTCCGACTGGTGGAGGCGGCCGCGGCCGCCGGGGTGCGCGTGACCGCCGCCCCGGGCCCGTCCGCCGTGCTCACGGCGCTGGCCTTGTCCGGGCTGCCCACGGACCGCTTCTGCTTTGAGGGGTTCCTGCCGCGCAAGGCGGGGGAGCGGGCCGGACGGCTCTCCGAGCTGGCCGGCGAACGCCGGACCATGGTGTTCTTTGAGGCGCCGCACCGGCTCGAGGTCATGCTGCGCGCCCTGCACACCGCGTTTGGGCCGGGCCGGGCGGCCGCCGTGTGCCGGGAACTGACCAAGACCTATGAAGAGGTCATCCGCAAGCCGCTGTCTGGGTTGCTGGAATGGGCCGAGGCCGCCGAGATCCGCGGCGAAATCGTCGTGGTGGTGGCCGGTGCGCCCGAGGCCGCTCCCGGCACGCCCGAGGACCACGTGGCCGCAGTCAACGAGCTCATGGGCCAGGGCCTGCGCATGAAGGAGGCCGTGGCCTTGGTGGCCCACGACGTCCACGTCAGCAAGCGCGAGCTTTACGGCGCCGTGCTGGCCGCCCGCGGATAGGCGGCCGCCGGGGGGTAGCTTGCGGCCCGCCGGCAGCACCCGCCCGCGTTGTACAAATGCACAGTGGGGAGCGGATTTGGTAGTGCGCGCATGCGTAGACACTTTAAGCCGCGGGGAACTACCGTGAAGTGAAGGCGTGACCAGCCGCCATTCCGCCGTGGGCGCATGCCCTGGCCGGCATTTTTACGACAGGCATTTTTTAACGACAAGGGAGTCATCATGACCGTGACCGATGCACCAGAGCTGACTGAACGTGAAAGCGCCCTGCTGGCGAGCGTCCCGACGGGTCTGCTCATCAACGGCACGTGGCGTGCCGCCGCCTCGGGCAAGACCTTTGACGTGGAGGATCCGGCCACCGGCAAGGTCTTGCTGGCCCTGGCCGACGCGGGCCCCGAGGACGGGGTCGCCGCCCYGGACGCCGCCGTGGCGGCCCAGGACGAATGGGCCGCCACCGCCCCCCGCGTCCGCGCCGAGATCCTGCGGAAGGCCTTCGAGCTGGTCACGGCCCGCGCCGAGGACTTCGCCTTGTTGATGACCCTGGAGATGGGCAAGCCGCTGGCCGAGTCCCGCGGCGAGGTCAAATACGGCGCCGAGTTCCTGCGCTGGTTCTCCGAGGAGGCCGTGCGCTCCTTTGGCCGCTACTCCGGCAATCCCGAAGGCACCGCCCAGATCCTGGTGACGAAGAAGCCGGTGGGCCCCTGCCTGCTGATCACGCCGTGGAATTTCCCACTCGCCATGGCCACCCGCAAGATCGCCCCCGCCATCGCCGCCGGCTGCACCATGGTGCTCAAGCCCGCGAACCTGACCCCCCTGACCAGCCAGCTGTTCGCCCAGGTCCTGCTCGAGGCGGGGCTGCCCGCCGGCGTCCTGAACATCATCGCCACCTCCACCGCCGGCGCGGTGACCGGGCCGCTGATCAAGGACACCCGCCTGCGCAAGCTTTCCTTCACCGGCTCCACCCCCGTGGGCCGGCGCCTGCTGGCCGACGCCTCCACCAACGTACTGCGCACCTCCATGGAGCTCGGCGGCAACGCCCCCTTCCTGGTATTCGAGGACGCCGACCTCGACGCCGCCGTCGACGGGGCCCTGGCCGCGAAACTGCGCAACATGGGCGAGGCCTGCACCGCCGCCAACCGCTTCCTGGTGCACGAGTCGATCGCGGAGGAATTCGCCACCCGGTTCGCCGCCAAGATGGGTGCCCTGAGCATCGGCCGCGGCACCGACCCGGCGACCGAGGTTGGCCCGCTCATCGACGCCAAGAGCCGCGAGAAGGTCCACTCGCTGGTGACGGACGCGCTCGCCGACGGTGCCCGCGCCATTGTGGGCGGCGCCCCCGTGGACGGCCCCGGCTACTTCTACCAGCCCACCGTCCTGCAGGATGTGGAGCCCGGGGCGCGGATCCTGTCCGAGGAAATCTTCGGCCCCATCGCCCCGATCGTCACGTTCAAGAACGAGGACGAGGCCGTCGCCTTGGCCAACGACACGGAGTACGGCCTCGTGGCCTACGTCTTCACGAAGGACTACGCCCGCGGCCTGCGCATGGCCAACCGCATCGAAACCGGCATGATGGGCCTGAACGCCGGGGTCATCTCCAACGCCGCCGCCCCCTTTGGCGGCGTCAAGCAGTCCGGCCTGGGCCGCGAAGGCAGCCTGGAGGGTATCGAGGAGTACCAGTACACCCAGTACATCGGCTTCCCGAACCCGCACAACGCCTAGCGGTCGGAGGACCCGCCGCACGCGATGCAAAAGGCTCCGCCGGGCGACCGGTCGGAGCCTTTTTGCGGCCATCCACCCTGCCCGGGCGGGGCTTAGGTCTTCTTGAAGAGCGACGCCGGGATCGCCATCGCGCGCACGCGCGCCCCGGCGGTGGCCCGGGCCGTCAGGGCCGCCGCCACGTCTTCCACGGCGTCGGCGAGATCATCCCGCCCGTCCCCGCCCGCGCGGGCGGGTCCGTACACGGCGCGCTCAAACGCCGCGCGCACCGCGTCAACGCTTCCCCCGTAGCTTCCCCCGTGGCCGTTCCCGCCGAGCATGGTGCGGATCCGGGCAGCCTGCTGCCCGGGCGTCATAGACGGATCGGGCGTGTGCCCGAAGTCGACCGCCGTGTCCACCAGCTCCCGCCATGCCAAGATTTCCGGGGCATCGCGTGGGTCGGCCGCCACGAGCTGCAGTGTTGCCAGGCCCCCGCCGCCATCCTGCGGGACGTCGGTGCCGCCGGCCCGCTCCGCTCCGGAGGCGCCCGTGGCCCGCCCCGTCCGCAATCCGCGCCGGGGCGCCGGCCGTTCCCGCCGGCCGCCGCCGCGCACCAGGGCCAGGCGCCGGCGTCGGACCAGCACCCGGGTGAAGGCGGGGGCGCTGAAGAGCAGCAGCATCAACAGCACCGCCACCACCGAGGCGCTTGTCCTGGCCTGCGGCGGCGTCTGCGGCACGGCGGCCGGCGGCGCGGCGGTGGCGGTGGCGGACGGGGCGGCGGAGCCGGTGGCGCGGGGCACGCCGCCATTGAGCAGGTCCCCGCTGCCGATGCCTTGCCCGCCGACGCCGGAAATCTGGGCGTACGGCGGGACGGCGCCGCGGGACGGGGTGGGTTCAAACGGCACCCAGCCCAGCCCCTCGAAGTACAGTTCGGGCCAGGCGTGGGCGTCGCGCCCCACCACCTCAAAACCCAGGAGATCCTTGCCCAACACCCGCCCGGTGGCCGCCGTCCGCTGCCCGGGCGCATACCCCACGGCGATGCGCGACGGGATGCCCAGCTCGCGGGCCATGACGGCCATCGCGGCGGAGAAATGCACGCAATAGCCGGCCTTGACCTCGAGGAACTTCGCCAGCACGTTGAGCCCCGCACCGTCATAGCCCTCCTGGACGGGGGTCTTCTCGCTGTAGGTGAACTGGCTGGAGCGAAGGTAGTTCTGGAGGGCCAGCGCCCGGTCAAACGGGGTCGTCTTGCCGCCGGCCACGTCCCGGGCGGTCTTGCCGATGATGTCGGGGACGTTGTCCGGCAGTCTGGTGAAAATCGGATCCAGGCCGGCGCGCGGTTTGCCCACGGCCGCCTCCAGGATGTCCACGCTCAGCTTCGGCGCCTCACTGTGGACGATATATGTCTGCCCGCCGGTGGTCATGTTCTCGCCGTTGATCGCCAGCGTCGAGGGGTTCCAGGTCCACCGCCCAAAGAGGGACTCGACACTCGTCGGGGCATAGGGGACCGGCAGCCAGTGGCTGGTCAGGTAGACGGAGTCGATGGCGGTGAGGGTCTTGGTGGTCGGCACCACGGGATTGGGGCCAAAGTCCGGTGTGATCGCCGCCAGATCCGAGCTGAGGTCGGAGGGGATGGGCGAGGGCCGCCAGGTCTTGCCGCTAAAGTCCTCCAGCGTGTTCAGCCGCAGGTACAGCGGCGTGTCCGAGTCCGTCAGGTACGTCAAGTTCACCCGCCCGGACTGCGCCCGCAAACTGTTCCCCAGGGAGATCATCGGATCCAGCCCGGAGACGTCCCCGGGGTTTCCGACGCGGGTCCCCTCCGGGAAGAGGCCGTGGGTGAACCCGGGGATGGCCGGGGGCAGCAGCGTCATCAGGAGCACGACGACGGCTCCGAGCCCGGCCGCGCGGACGAAGGTCCCGCTGCGGGCCCGGTTGGCGGCGGGACGCAGCTTCCCGTCCGGGGCGTACCAGCGGCAACAGCCCAGGACCAGCATGAATCCGGCGGCGGCGCCGATGAACCCCATGGTGCTGATGGATTCATCGGTAGTCAGGGCCGGGGGCAGCAGGACCAGCAGGATGCCGATTCCGCTGGCCGCCGGCAGCGCAATGGTGATGGCGAGCGTGTCGATGAGCAGGGCGGCGAAGCCCAGCCCGGCGCAGATCACAAACGTGATCCCGTCGTCGGTCGGGACGGGGGTCGTATTGACCAGGATCGTCTGCCCGGCGCCCTGCAACAGCTCCCGGGCGGCGGCCACCGTGCGCGGGGACGGGATCAGGCCCAGATAGGCCGTGTGCGCAAAGAAGACCAGCGTCAGGCTCACGATCCAGCCGGCGAACGCGAAGATCGGGGCCAGCACGCTGTACTTCACGAACCGGCGGATGAGGGCCGGGGCGAAGGCCGTGAAGGCCGTGACGGTGGCCGCCTGCGGGAACCAGCGGAAGTCCAGCAACACGCCGTACAGGCTCAGCGAGCTTGCCATGACGGCGCCGAAGACCGCACAGGCCAGGACCCAGCGGGCGGGGCCGGTGGCTTGCGGGCCCACCAGCTGCTGCCAGGACGGGCGCGGGTGCTGCTCCGGACCCTCCCGGGCGCCGGGCGGCCGCCCCGGGTCCCGGACGGTTCCGCGCACGGTGCCCGTCATGGCCGGCTCCCGCGGACGGCGCCTTCGCCGTGTCGGGGGTGCCTCGCGGCAACCGTGGTCAGCGGCGAGGGCAGATCCACCGCCAGCCAGGCTTCCAGCAGGGCGGTCGCCGGCCGGACGGCCACGGCCTGCCAGCCGGCCCGGCGCAAGATGTTCAGGGGTTCGGCAACGTCCGCCGGGTGGTTGGAGACCAGGAACGCAAACGCGCCCTCGGCCGCCTCGATGGCCGCCGACAGGACCATGGCGTCCGCCTCCGTCAGCACACCCGTGATGGCAATGACCGGGCCGCGGCGGCGGGTTTGGATGAGCTTGTCCGCCAGGGTGTCGGCCAGCGGGGGCGCCGGGACATCCTCGAGGCCGCCCGAGAGGTCCAGGGCCGCCAGCGACTGCGCGATGGCGATGGCCCCGGGCTGCCCGGCAAAGTCCTCCCGGTCCGCTTCCGGTGCGGAGCGGGAGGTCAGGAAGGCGGGCCGGCCCTGATGGTCCAGCACGCGCAGGGTGTAGCTGCGTTCGAGCAGGTGCGCGGCGACGGACACGGCGGCCGTGACGGCCCATTCAAACGCCGGGGTGGTGACCAGGGCGCCGGACTTGGGCGCCGTCTTGTCCGAGCCGCCGTACGCCCGCAGCCGCTGGTCCAGTACCAGTGCGGCCTCCGGGGTGGTCACGGACTCCTCAGCGCGGACCATGAGCTTGCCCTGCCGGGCGGTGGCCGGCCAGTGCACGCGGCGCAGCGGGTCCCCGTACCGGTATTCGCGGGTCATGACATCATCGTCACTCGGGCTTGCCTGTTGCCGGGTGCTGCGCGACCCGTCCTGGCCGCGGCCGCCGGTGAGCGAGATTTCCGGCAGCGGGACGGCGGCGGGCGCGACGGTCAAAACGTCGCCCCGGTCCAGGTCGCGCCGCAGCAGGGCCACGTCGAAGGGGTCGCTGAATTTGGCGGTGAGCGGGCCAATCGTGAACAGGCCCCGGCGGCTGGGGCGCAGCACGTAGCTGTACCGGCTGAGCAGTCCGCGCGGCGTCACCGAGTTCGGGTAGTCAAAGGACGGCACGTCGACCAGGTGCGCCGGCAGCACTTCGATGATCCGCGCCCTCGCCCCGCCCGGCGTCGAGCCGTGTACGTCCACGGTGACGGTCGCCGTCGTGCCGGTCTCGACAAAGGCGGGGGAGAAGCTCCGACGCACCGTGAAACCCGGCTTGAACAGGTGGAGGCCGGCGCTGGCCAGCAGCGGGAGGGTGATCAGGAACACGGCCATCACCAGCAGGTCGCGGCGGCCCAGCAGCTGGGCCAGGGCGACGGCGGCCAGCCCCGCGGCGATCAGCAGCCAGCCGCGCGGGCGGAAGAAATACTGCGGAAGCCAGCTCATCGGTACCCGCCTACCGCCCCCGGTACGCCGAATTCGTCCGGGCCGTCACCGGCGATCCGTTCTGTGCCGCGGTGGCGGGCACCGGGAGCCGGGCCAGGGCGTCGGCAATGACGCCGGCCGCGGTGGTGCCCAGGCTGGCGGCCTTGCGTTCGACGATCAGCCGGTGGGCCAGCACGGGCTCGGCCAGCTCGCGGATGTCGTCCGGGAGTACGAAGTCGCGCCCGGCCAGCGCGGCGGCGGCCTTCGCGGCGCGCAGCAATTGCAGCAGCGCCCGCGGGCTGGCCCCGAGCCGCAGCGCGGTGCTGGTGCGCGTGGCCTGCCCCAACGCCACGGTGTAGTCCTTGACGGCGGCGGAGACGTGCGTGGCGGCCACCACCTCGAGCATGGCGGCCACGTCGGCCGAGGAGGCCACCGCCGCCACCGCGTCCAGGGGGTTGGTTGACTGGTGGGTTTCGAGCATGGCAAGCTCGGCGGCGGTGTCCGGGTAGCCCATGGAGATGCGGGCCATGAAGCGGTCGCGCTGCGCCTCCGGCAGCGGGTAGGTGCCTTCCATCTCGATCGGGTTCTGTGTGGCAATCACCATGAAGGGTTCCTGCAGCCGGTACGACGTGCCGTCCACGGTGACCTGGTGCTCCTCCATGCATTCCAGCAGCGCGGACTGTGTCTTGGCGGACGCCCGGTTGATCTCATCGCCGATGACCAGATTGGCGAACACGGCGCCGGGGCGGAATTCGAAGGACTGCGCCGACTGGTTGTAGATGGAGACGCCGGTGATGTCGCTGGGCAGCAGGTCGGGGGTGAACTGGATCCGGCTCACGGAGCAGTCCATGGTCCGTGCCAGCGTCTTGGCCAGCAGGGTCTTGCCGACGCCCGGCACATCCTCCAGCAGCAGGTGGCCACGGGCCAGGAGCACCGTCAGCGCCAGGGCCACGGCCTCCTCCTTGCCGTCGATCACGGTGTTCATGGCCGCCATGATGTCCCGGCTGAGCCCGGCGAACCGGGCCGCATCCATGGCCGGGTGCGTGCCGGTGCGCCCTGCGGCGGTCAACGTTTCGCGCGGTTGCATGCCCAACCTTTCAGGTCATTTTCAGACCGGCCACAGATCAATGCTGCAATCTCAGTGTKAGCCACGTTACCTGTTCCTGCTCCAGTGACAACACCTGGTGTGTCCCATGGACCAAGTATATTGTCGGATGGTCCAAGTGGCGTTTGAAATGTGATGACGCGCCACCGCCGTCGCGCACCCCTTCCGGGGCACCGGCGCCGGGTCCCACGCCGCTTTGGGTAAGGTTGTCAGATATGTGCTCCCCGTCCGTTCCCCGCCCGTACCGCCCCGAATCCCTGCCGGTGAATGCGGGGGCCGATGAGCCCGGCACCGGCCGCGGGAGGCCCCGGCCGGGCT
Organism: Specibacter sp. RAF43; assembly: GCF_052114065.1. Lineage (NCBI taxonomy): Bacteria > Bacillati > Actinomycetota > Actinomycetes > Micrococcales > Micrococcaceae > Specibacter > Specibacter sp. RAF43. The sequence goes on from NZ_JBFREA010000007.1 coordinate 58,703, forward strand.
TCGCGCCCGCCCCGCCGGCCCTGCCCGTGCCGGTGTACGACAACCACACGCACTTTGACTTTGGCGAGAACGCGGTGGATTTGCGGGCCGCCCTGGACGCGGCCGAGGCCGTCGGCATTGCCGGAGCCGTCCAGGTGGGCTGCGACCTGGCGTCCTCCCGGTTCACCGTGGCGGCGGTGCAGGCGGACCGGCGGGTCCTGGGCGCCGTGGCCATCCACCCCAACGACGCCCCGGAGCTGGCCGGCTCCGGCGGACTCGAGGCCGCGCTGGCGGAGATTGACGCGCTCGCGGCCCACCCCCGCATCCGGGCCATCGGGGAGACCGGCCTGGACTATTTCCGGACCGGTCCGGACGGGGTCGCCGACCAAAAATATTCCTTCCGGCGGCACATCGACATTGCCAAGCGGCGCAACCTGGCCCTGCAGATCCATGACCGCGACGCCCACGGCGATGTGGTGGACGTGCTGCGGGAGGAGGGGGCGCCGTCGTGCGTGGTGTTTCACTGCTTCTCCGGGGGCGCGGAACTGGCCAAAATCTGCAACGACAACGGCTGGTACATGTCCTTTTCCGGCACCGTGACGTTTAAAAATTCACATGATTTGCGCGACGCCGTGGCGGTGGCCGACCCGGCCCTGCTGCTGGTGGAAACGGACGCCCCGTTCCTGACGCCGCATCCGCATCGGGGGCGCCCCAATGCCAGTTATATGCTGCCATACACGGTGCAAGGCCTGAGTCAATTAACGGGCCTGGACCTGGCGGAGCTCGGGACGCTGCTGGCGGCGAACACGGAGGCCGTTTACGGTTCCTGGGACGCCTAGGGCCGTTATCGTTTCTTGTCTTATTGGTAACGATTGGGTTACGCTGGGGGACTATTAGCCGTGGTCGGGGAAGGCCAACGGGTGAAGCGCCTCAAGGAACTACCGTTCAATGAGCTCCCTGGGGCCACCGTTTTCAGCGACTGATTCCGTGCGAGGGCCGGCACACTCACGCCAAGGGGCGTGCCGGCTTGAGCGCGGGAGACGTCCGCCATTCCCCGTGCCCGGGTGCTCTAGTAGTTACGGGAACAAGTGACGTATTTCTCCACCGCCGCCGGCAAACTCAAGGCTGTCAAGATCGTCGGACAAGCCCTGGTTCTGCTGGCACTGGTCGCCGGACTCGTCGGATTCATCAATGCCAACAAGTCCGTGACCCTTGTGGTTGATGGCCAAAGCAGCACCGTCCAGTCGTTTGGCGGCTCCGTCGCCGACGTCCTGGACAAGGCCCACATCCCCGTGACCGCCGCCGACCAGGTCAGCCCCGCGCTGGAGACCGCAGTGGAAAACGGCACCGCCATCACCGTCAACACGGCCAAGAACATCACCGTGAAACTGGACGGCGCCGAGCACACCGTCACCACCACCTCGAACAAGATCAGCGGCCTGATCAACCAGCTGGGCGTCGCCGCGAACGCCCGCCTGTCCGTGCCGGCCGACGCCCTGCTGGCCAGCTCCAGCGGCATCAGCATCGTCACCCCCAAGCAGGTCACCGTGCTGGCCGACGGCAAGAAGACCGTGACGACCACCACCGCCGAAACCGTCGCCGACGTCCTGCGGGACACCGGAATCCGCTTGGCCCCCGCTGATCTGCTCTCCGTGCCCTCGATCGCGAACGTCGTGGACAACATGGTCATCAAGGTATCCCGCGTCAACGCCTCCGGCACCGTGCATGAAACCTCCGCCATCCCGTTTGAGATTGTCCAAACCGTTGACGCGTCCATGTTCAAGGACCAGAAGAAAACCCTCAGCGAGGGCGTTGCCGGGTCCCTGCAGAAAACCTTCCGGACGGTGACCGTTGACGGCAACGTGGTCAGCCGCACCGCGTCCGGCACCACGGTCCTGGCCGAGGCCGTTGCCGCGCGGGTGGTTGTGGGCGGCAAGGACCGCCCCGCCCCGAAATCCGCCGCGTCCGCCCCCGCCATGTCCAACCAGGCCATGTGGGAGGCCATCGCCCAGTGCGAGTCCGGCGGCAACTGGTCCATCAACACCGGCAACGGCTACTATGGCGGCCTGCAGTTCGACATCAATTCCTGGCTGGCCAACGGCGGCGGCGCCTACGCCCCGCGCGCCGACCTCGCCACGAAGGCCCAGCAAATCGCCGTCGCCAACACCTACTACGCCAAGGCGGGCCTCGCCCCGTGGGGCTGCGCCCACGTGGTGCAGTAGCACGGGCAACCGCGCGCATTTGCCGCCTGCTCCTTCGGATTCGCCGCCGGGGAGCAGGCTCTTTAATAGCGGATACGATTGTGCAGTGACCTTGCCGCAGCCCAGCCCCTCCACCCAGCCGCTCCTGGGCGCCACCGAGATCCGTCGGCTGGCGGCCGAAATCGGCGTGCGCCCGACCAAGACGCTGGGCCAAAATTTCGTCATCGACGGCAACACCATCCGCCGGATCGTGGCCGTCGCGAACGTGGATCCGGTCGAGACCGTGCTGGAGGTGGGCCCGGGCCTGGGCTCGCTGACCCTCGGGCTGTTGGATGCCGCCGCCCGGGTGGTGGCGGTGGAAATTGATCCGGTGCTGGCGGCGAAACTGCCGGCCACGGTGGCCGCGTTCCGCCCCGCCCTGGCGGACCGCCTCGACGTCGTGCTCTCCGACGCCATGCGCGTCACCGAACTTCCCGCCGAGCCAACAGCGCTCGTGGCGAACCTGCCCTACAACGTGGCCGTGCCCGTGGTGCTGCACCTGCTCGAGCACTTCCCGTCGCTGCGGCACGGGCTGGTCATGGTCCAGGACGAGGTCGCGGACCGCATGGTGGCCGGGCCCGGGTCCAAGACCTACGGTGTGCCCTCGGTCAAGGGCGCCTGGTATTCGCACATGCGCAAGGCCGGGGTCATCGGCATGAACGTGTTTTGGCCGGCCCCGAAGATTTCCTCCGGACTCGTGGCCTTCACCCGCCGCGAACCACCCGTCACCACGGCCAGCCGCGCCGAGGTGTTCGCCGTCATCGACGCCGCCTTTGCCCAGCGCCGCAAGACCCTGCGCGCCGCCCTGGCCGGCTGGGCCGGGGGAGCGGTGGAGGCCGAACGTGTCCTGCGACGCGCCGGCGTCGACCCCACCGCCCGCGGCGAGGTCCTGGACGTCGCCGCGTTTGCCCGCATCGCCGAGGCCAAGCATCCCGTGACGGCCTAGTGGACAAATACGTGGAACCCGTCAGCGGCGGCCCGCCCGGCACGCAACCGCCCGGCGACGCCTGGGCAACGGACGCCGACTGGGGGGCGCACATCAAGCGCGTCCGGGTCAGGGCGCCGGGCAAGATCAACGCCTCCTTCCGGGTGGGTCCGCTGCGCACGGACGGCTACCACTTCGTGGCCAGCACCTACCTGGCGGTGTCGCTGTACGAGGAGGTCCTCGCCACGGCCAAGCCCGGCACCCCCGCCGGCGACGTCACCGTCAGCATCAGCCCCGCGAGCACCCTGGACCCGGCGGCGCTGGCCACCATCCCGCTGGATGATGACAACCTGGCCGTCCGGGCGGCCAGGCTGGTCGCCGACGTCAGCGAAAGCACGTGCGGGGTCCACCTGGAAATCACCAAGCACGTGCCCATCGCCGGCGGCATGGGCGGCGGCTCGGCCGACGCCGCCGCGACCCTGGTGGCCTGCGACGCCCTGTGGCACACGGGCCTCTCCCGCGAGGAGTTGTCCCAGCTGGGCGCCGAGCTCGGCGCGGACGTGCCGTTCGCGCTGTTGGGCGGCGCCGCCGTCGGGCTGGGCGTGGGCGACCGGCTCACGGCCGCGCTGGCACCGACCGCCCTGCACTGGGTGCTGGTGCAATCCGACTTCGGCCTGTCCACGCCCCTCGTCTACGGCGCCCTGGACACGCTGCGGGACGGGGCCGAGCCGCCCGTCCCGGACCAGGTGGATCCGCACATCCTGGCCGCCCTGCGCGCCGGTGATCCGGCGCTGCTGGCCGGCTGCCTGGCCAACGACCTCCAGCCCGCGGCGGTGTCGCTGGCCCCCGGGCTGGCCGAGGTGCTCGACGCCGGAAAGGCGCGCGGCGCGCTGGCGACGCTCATCTCGGGGTCCGGACCCACCGTGGCCATGCTGGCCGCCGATGAACGGCACGCCCGGAACCTGAGCGCCGAACTCGGCGCCGCCGGGTATGCCGCGCAGGCGGTGCAGGGCCCGGTGCATGGGGCGCACCGCGTGCTCGACTCTTAAGATTTTTGTTTCCTTAGTGAAAGTGGTTTGACGTGGCACATCTCCTGGGTGGAGAAAATCTCAGCATCGCCTTTGCCACCCGCACCGTCTTGGACAGTGTGACGGTTGGGCTCGAGGAAGGCGACCGGATCGGCATCGTGGGCCGCAACGGCGACGGCAAGTCCACGCTGATGCGCCTGCTCGCCGGGCGCCAAACCGCGGATTCCGGCCGGGTGACCAAGCGCGGCGGCGTGCATGTGGGCTACCTGGACCAGTCGGACGTGCTCGACGGCGAAAACACGGTCGGGTTTGCGATCGTGGGTGAAGCCGCCGACCACGTCTGGGCGTCCAACCCGAAAATCCGCGAAATCATGGGCGCGCTCGTGGGCGAGGTGGACTGGGACGCCAACATCCACTCGCTCTCCGGCGGGCAAAAGCGGCGCGTAGCCCTGGCCAAGCTCCTCATTGGCGACGACGACGTCATCATGCTCGACGAACCCACCAACCACCTTGACGTGGAGGGGGTGGCCTGGCTGGCCGGGCACCTGAAGGAACGCTGGCGGGCCAACGAGGGCGCGTTCGTGGTGGTCACGCACGACCGCTGGTTCCTGGACGAGGTGTGCACCCGGACCTGGGAGGTCCACGACGCCATGATCGACCCGTTTGACGGCGGCTATGCGGCCTATGTGCTGGCCCGGGCCGAACGGGACCGCAACGCGTCGGTGGTGGAGAGCAAGCGCGTCCAGCTGGTGAAGAAGGAGCTGGCCTGGCTGCGCCGCGGGGCCCCGGCCCGCACGGCAAAGCCGAAGTTCCGCATCGAGGCGGCCAATGAGCTGATCGCGGACGTGCCCGAGCCCCGCGACACCGTGGCGCTGTCCAAAATGGCCACCGCCCGGCTGGGCAAGGATGTGCTGGATCTGGAAAACGTCTCGCTTTCCTATGGGGAGAAGGAAATCTTCAAGAACATCACCCTGCGCCTGGCCCCGGGCGAACGGCTGGGCCTGGTGGGCGTCAACGGCGCCGGCAAGACCACCTTGCTCCAGCTGCTCAACGGCGAAGTCACGCCGTCGTCCGGGCGGCTCAAGCGCGGCAAGACCGTCCAGACGGCCGTGCTGACGCAGGAGGTGCGCGAACTGGACGACGTCCTGGACCTACGGGTGCTGGAGGTCATCGAACGGGAGAAGCGCTCCTTTGACGTGGGCGGGAAGGACATGAGCGCCGGGCAGCTGGTGGAGCAGCTCGGGTTCACCAAGGACAAGCAGTGGACGCCCGTGCGCGATCTCTCCGGCGGCGAGCGGCGGCGGCTGCAGCTGTTGCGCCTGCTGGTGGGGGAGCCGAACGTGCTCATGCTCGATGAGCCCACGAACGACCTCGACACCGACACCCTGGCGGCCGTGGAAGACGTGCTGGACGGGTGGCCGGGGACGCTGATTGTGGTTTCGCACGACCGGTACCTGCTCGAGCGCGTCACGGACCACCAGATGGCGCTGCTGGGCGACGGCAAGCTGCGGGGGCTGCCCGGGGGAGTGGACCAGTACTTGACGTTGCGCCAGGAGGCCTTGTCCGCGGCCAAGCCCGCTGCCGCCCGGGCTGCCGCCTCGGGGCCGTCCGAGAGCGAGAAGCGCGACGCCCGCAAGAACCTGAACCGGGTGGAGCGCCAGTTGGGCAAGCTGGCCGCCGCCGAGGCCAAGGTGCACGCCCAGATGGCCGCCCACGTGGGCCAGTATGACGTCCTGGGCGAGCTGAACGGGAAGCTGGCGGAGCTGGCCGATGAAAAGGCGGGGCTGGAGCTGGAGTGGCTGGAGGCCTCCGAGGTGCTGGAGTAGTTATGCGCTGAACCCGTCGGCAGTCTGACGCGGAACGGAAGGAATCTTCCGCTATGCGCACGACCCGTGACGAGTTTTGCGCCCGGCGGCCACCGGCGCGGAACCCGCCGTGAGTTCGGCGCATGCGAAAACCATTCGACGCTCATGCGCTGAACCCGGCGGCAGTCCGACGCGGAACGGACGCCGGGCGTCCTCCCCAGCCGGTCCCCTCCACGTTCCCCTCCACAGGTTCGACGCCGGGGCTGCCGCGACCTGCGCCCCGGGGACACACTGGGTTGCATGACGATGCCGTTGAAAGCGAAAACCCGGCCGGTGGAGGCTTACATTGCCCTGTTCGGCAAGGTGGCGCGGCGCAAGGATCTTCTGGCCGGCGGCTACACGGCGTGGAACGTAAAACAGGCCGTGTCCTCAGGTCGCATCCGTTGCGTCAGTCGTGGCTACTACGCCCTGCCGGACGCGAGTCCCCTGGACCTTCACTTTGCCCGGCACCAGGCCCGGCGGACGTGTTTCACCAAGGCGGAGGAACTTGGCCTCTGGATCATCAAGCCACCTCCGCAACCGCACGTGGCCGCGGCGCATGGCCGGCCGGTGCCAGGCTGTCTGGTCCACCGGGTCAGCGGCGGCCAAACCCTCCTGGACGTCTTGCGCCAATGCGTCAAGTGCGGAGCGGAGGTGGAAGCCTTGGCCGTTCTGGAATCCGCAGTAGTCCTTAGACAATGCACGATTCAGGATCTCCGTGAGGCTTTTTCCGGCCGTGAGGACACTGCCGGACGAGCCATCATTGACATGATTGACCCGCAGTCGCAGTCCATCGCCGAGACAGTGGGCCGGTACCACATCAGAAAAGCCGGCTTCAACGTGCAGGCCCAGTTCTACATTAAGGATGTAGGGCATTTGGACCTGCTTGTTGAGGGAGTCCTCGGGGTGGAGACCGACGGCAAGAGGTTCCATGACACACCGGAGGGCTGGGAAGAGGACCTGCGGCGGGACAATCTACTGGTGATCAAGGGAAAGTGGTGTTTGAGGATTCCGGCCAAAGTGGTGCTGTACCACCCCGAGCTCATGACGCGGTGGGTGCGGCAAGCCCTTGAGATGATCAATCACGCACAAAACCCGTCGTGAGTCCGGCGCACAGCCCCGTATGTGAATTGCGGCACGTCGCGAATTTCCGCAGCCACCCTGCCCAACTCGCGAAATAAGTGCCCGCCGTGGCACACTATATTGTCGTGAGCTTGCCGTAAAACGAAAACCTCACATTCCGCCCTGGTGTAATGGCAGCACCCCAGCCTTTGGAGCTGTGGAGTATAGGTTCGAATCCTATGGGCGGAACCCCGCGGACGGTCGGCGCGTCTGCTGAACGGGTACCATGGACTTGAATCCCATTGCGTACGTTTGATCACGGACTATGTCCGGGTAGGAGTGGCACTTAGTGAGCCCCCAAGACACCGAATCGTTCAACCCCGCCGCCGTAATCGTGTTGGCCGCCGGAGCCGGCACCCGGATGAAATCCCGGCTACCCAAGATCCTGCACCCCCTTGGCGGCATCTCCATGGTGGGGCACGCGGTGGCGGCGGCGAAGGGCCTGAACCCGGAGCGGCTGGCGGTGGTGGTTCGGTTTGAGCGTGACCAGGTGGCGGCGCACATTGCCGAATTGGACGAGTCGGCGGTGATCGTGGACCAGGACGACGTCCCCGGCACGGGCCGGGCGGTCCAGGCGGCGCTCGCCGAGCTCGATGCCCGGGCGACGGTCACGGGCACCGTGGTGGTCACCTACGGCGACGTCCCCCTGCTCACCACGGAACTGCTCACCGAACTTGTCACCACCCACCAGCGGGACCACAACGCCGTCACGGTGCTCACGGCCGTGCTTGAGGACGCCACCGGCTACGGCCGCATCCTCCGCGACGAGGCGGACGGCACCGTCCTGGGCATCCGTGAGCACAAGGATGCCACGGACCAGGAGCGCCGGATCCGCGAGATCAACTCCGGCATCTACGCGTTCGACGCCGCGGTCCTGCGCGAAGCGCTCAAGAGCGTCACCACCGACAATTTCCAGGGTGAGATGTACCTCACCGACGTCCTGGGCCTGGCCCGGAACGACGGCGGCCGGGTCGCCGCCGTCGTCACTACCGACCGGTGGCAGGTGGAAGGCGCCAACGACCGCGTCCAGCTCGCCACCCTGGGCGCCGAGCACAACCGCCGGATCGTCGAGCGGTGGATGCGCCAGGGCGTGAGTGTGATCGACCCCGCCACCACGTGGATCGATTCCACCGTGCGGCTGGCCGAGGACGTCACCATCCTGCCCGGCACCCAGCTGCACGGCTCGACGACGGTGGCCGGCGGCGCCGTCGTCGGCCCCGACTCTACCCTGACCGACGTCCAGATCGCCGCCAACGCCGAGGTCACCCGCACGCACGGCTCGGGCGCCGTCATCGGCGAGGGCGCGCACGTGGGCCCGTTTACCTACCTGCGCCCGGGCACGGTGCTGGGCGCGGACGGCAAGATCGGCGCATTTTACGAGACCAAGAACGTCACCATCGGGCGCGGCTCCAAACTCTCGCATCTGGGGTATGCGGGGGACGCGGAGATCGGTGAGGACACCAACATCGGCTGCGGCAACATCACGGCCAACTACGATGGCGTCAACAAGCACCGCACGACGATCGGATCGGGCGTGCGCACCGGCTCCAACACCGTGTTCGTGGCCCCGGTGATGGTTGGTGACGGCGCCTTCACGGGGGCTGGCGCCATTGTCCGCAAGGACGTCCCGGCCGGCGCGCTGTCGGTGACCGTGGCCCCGCAGCGCAACGCCGAGGGCTGGACGGCGGCCAACCGGCCCGGCAGCATCTCCTCCGCCGCGGCCGAAAAAGCGGCCGCCCATGACGCGGCCGCCAAATAAAGACTTCTCACCTCCCGTCCCCCCTGCGAGAAAGCGATTCCATGAGCGAACTTAGCCACAATGTCGACAAGAAATTGGTGTTGGCAACCGGCCGTGCCCACCCCGAGCTGGCCGAGGAAGTGGCACGTTGCTTGAACACGGAACTGCTGCCCCTGTCCGCCTACGACTTCGCCAACGGGGAGATCTACGTCCGGTCCGGGGAGAGCGTGCGCGGCAAGGAGGTGTTCATCATCCAGTCGCACCCGGCGCCGCTGAACAACTGGCTCATGGAACAGCTGATCATGGTCGACTCCATGAAGCGCGCCTCCGCCCGCCGCATCACGGTCGTTTCGCCGTTTTACCCGTACGCACGCCAGGACAAGAAGGGCCGCGGCCGCGAGCCGATCTCCGCCCGCCTGGTCGCCGACCTCTACAAGACTGCCGGCGCCGACCGCATCATGAGCGTTGACCTGCACACCGCCCAGATCCAGGGCTTCTTCGACGGCCCCGTCGACCACCTGTTCGCCATTCCGCTGCTGGCCGACCACATCCGCCAGATGGTGGGGGACGACGCCGTGACGGTGGTATCCCCGGACACGGGACGTGTGCGCGTGGCTGAGCAGTGGGCCGATCGCCTCGGCGGCGTTCCGTTGGCCTTCGTGCACAAGTCGCGCGACTTGACCGTGCCGAACCAGGCGGTGTCCAAGACCGTGGTGGGACAGGTGGAGGGACGCACCTGCGTGCTCATTGACGACATGATCGACACCGGCGGAACCATCGCCGGCGCCGTCCGCGTCCTGAAGGACGCCGGCGCCAAGGACGTCATCATCGCCGCCACCCACGCGGTGTTCTCCGAACCGGCCTCCGAGCGCCTCGCCAACTGCGGCGCCCGCGAAGTGGTCGTCACCAACACGCTGCCGATCCCGGAAGCCAAGCGCTTCCCCACCCTCACCGTCCTCTCCATCGCACCGTTGATCGCCCGCGCCATCAAGGAAGTCTTCGAGGACGGCTCGGTCACTAGCCTCTTTGACGGCAACGCCTAAACACCGCCCGCAAGCCACTTACTCTCTGCGATGAACTCGCCCCGAGTCCTGCGCATCTTGTCCACGTGCGCGGGACCGGAAGCCGGTCCTGCGCCTGGTGGAAGAAATCTTAGGGCATGCGCGGAACCCGCCTCGGGTTCCGCGCATGCGGCGCTCCCGGCGTGCCCGGTCTGCTAAACTTATGCGGTAAACCTTGGCGAGGGACGCTTCCTGGCAAGCGTCCGTGATCGACTGGGTCTGACGGCTCCTGAACTTTTGTGTCATGGATCGTGTGCAGGCCTCATTTTGTCCACGCGAAGTCATTCAACATCAAGAAGGAGCTTTTATCATGGCTGAAATCAAACTTGCCGCCGAGCAGCGCACCGAGTTCGGCAAGGGTGCGGCCCGCCGCATCCGCCGCGCGAACCAGATCCCCGCCGTCATCTACGGCCACGGCGCCGAGCCGATCCACATCGTGCTGCCCGTCCTGGAAACCGTCCGGGCAATCCGTGGCGCCAACGCGCTGCTGACCATCGACGTCGCCGGTACCGAGCACCTTGCCCTGGTCAAGGACGTCCAGCGCGACCCCCTGCTGCAGATCGTCGAGCACATCGACCTGCTGACCGTCAAGAAGGGCGAGAAGGTCATCGTTGACATTCCCGTCTTCGTCATCGGCGAGCCGGCCTCCGGCGTCGTTGCCAACCAGGAGGAAATGACCGTCAGCCTCTCCGCCGACGCGACCCACCTGCCCAAGCACGTCGAGCTGGACCTGACCGGGCGCACCGCCGGCCAGCACGTCCACGCCAGAGACCTGGTCCTGCCGGCGAACGTCGAACTGCTGACCGATCCCGCGCTGTTGATGGTGCACCTGGATGAGCTGGCCGCTGCCCCCGAAACCGAAGAGGCCGCGGCAGAGTAGGCACGTTTCTTCAGTGAGCAACGCCTGGCTGGTAGTCGGGCTCGGGAACCCCGGGCCCGACTACAGTCGCAATCGGCACAATATCGGGTACATGGTGGTCGAGGAACTCGCATCCCGCCTCGGCGCCACGTTCAAGACCCACAAGGCCCGGGCGCTGGTCGCCGAGGGCCGCCTCGGCATCGGCGGCCCCAGGCTGATCCTGGCCAAGCCGGCCACCTTCATGAATCTTAGTGGAGGCCCGACGGCGTCCCTCGCCAAATTCTTCGACGTCACCGCCGACCATGTGGTCGCCGTGCACGACGAAATCGATATCCCGTTCGATACGGTGAAGCTCAAGCGCGGCGGTGGCGAGGGCGGCCACAACGGCCTGCGCGACATTTCCAAGACCCTCGGCACGAAGGACTATTTCCGGGTGCGGGCCGGTGTCGGCCGTCCGCCGGGCCGCGCGGACGCGGCCGGCCATGTGCTCAAGGACTTTTCCCGGGCCGAGGCGAAGGAGCTGCCATTCCTGGTCGATGCCGCCGCCGACGCCGTCGAACTCCTCATTACCGCGGGATTGCCGCAGGCGCAGCAGAAGTATCACGGGTAGGCTGCGGAGTTCGTGTTGTAATAAAACGGTATAATTTGTCTGGCACCGCTGTTATGATCTGGACTAGGCGCGGAGGGGGATCTCRTGAGGGATTCGCCAACAGCAGGACAATTGAGGTCTCGGACATGACAATTGATAATGTTGTCGCTGCCCATACTTGGGGTAATGGTGAAAAATCACCTGCTCGTGAAGCCATGGGAGCGGCGGAAAGACGGTTGTGGTCTTCCTTTGTGCGACAAGGGGAGATCGAAGATCTGGTCAATGCGATACATGACAGTGCCAAGTACGGGGTCGCCGTAGTTGGACCGTGGGGTGTGGGAAAGACCACACTCGCGCGCGCCGTTGAATCCGCACTCGCTCCGACCACCCACGTGGTGCACCTTTTTGGCTCGTCCGCCGAAACCCTTGTCCCCTACGGTTCCCTGGCCATGATGATGGCCCGCCTGCCCGCCGGCGCCGCGGAATCGCCCACCGCCATCATCCATGGCATCGGCGGGCTGATCCACAAGGACGCCAACGGTCTTGACGTCCTGCTGGTCATCGATGACCTTCCGGCGCTGGACCCGATGACCGTCGGGGTCATCATGCACATGCTGCTCAGCCGTTCCGCCAAGGTGCTCGTGCTGGTTCGTGAATCCAACCAGCTTCCGGAAGACCTCGTATGGCTGGTCAAGGACCGCCTGCTGGGAGAAATGCGGTTGGAATACTTCAGCCGGGCCGAGGTGGGCAGCCTCATTACCAAAGCCACCAACACGTTTATTTCCGAATCGGCCATCGGCGCCCTGCACAAGGCCAGCAATGGAATTCCACTGGTGCTGCAGGCGCTATTTCATGAACAGGTCGCAAATGGCAGCTTGAAACTCAGGCGCGGCGGCTGGGTCCTTTCCGGGCCCATGAATGTGGAATCCACCAGCGCCTTGGCCGAAATCGTGCGCTCCCGGCTCGCCCGCGAAAGCGAGGGCGTCCGCCTCGCCGTGGAGAAGATGTCATTGATCGGCCGGGCCCCGCTTCCCATAGTGGCGTCCGTGCTCGGACACGACGCGATGGCGGAGATGGAAGAGCGCGGCTTCCTGGAGATCAGTACCGAGGACCGCCACCACGCCTACCTGCGCGAGCGGTACGTGGGCGACATCGTGCGGAACTGGCTCGCTCCGGAACGCATGGCGGAGCTGTTCAACGAAATCTCGACAAGTCTGCGGCCGGGGCTGGATTCACTGGATGCGCATGAAGTCATGTCGCTGGCCGCGTGGACCCTCGACGCCGGACTCGGCCTGGAGCCGCAATTTGGACTGGCGGCCGCCATCTCGGCCGTCCGCCACTTTGACCCCCTGCTGGCCCTGCGGTGCACGGCCGAAATTCCGCAGGGGCATCCCCTGCGTGTGCGTGCCGTGCAGACCCGCAGCGCGGCGTACAAGATCATGGCGACCTATGGCCGGGCCGTGGAGGAACTTCTCGCCGTCCCGCCGGACGTCATCGCCGGGCTGGACCTGGCCGACTATGGCTCGTGGATCATCTCCTTGACGGGGGCGCTGCTCTGGGTTGAGGGCGGCTATGCCCGCGTCCACGAGATACTGGCCCAGGCGGAGGCCCGCATTGCGGCGGCGGAGACCGAGAGCCTGCATGCCGACATCCGCGCCGCGCGGGAGCTGGTTCGCCTGGCCTACTTTGAGTACCAGGTGCACCGCGGCGAGTTTGCCGACATCGTGGACGACCTCGTGGCGGCCAGCGAGGGCGATGACGGCGAATTTGGCCTCAATTGTGCCAGTTTGCTGGTGCCCACCCTGACGGTGCTGGGCCGGGAACTGGAAGCCATCGCGTTGGCGCGCCAGATTCAACGCAAGGTTGACGGCAGGGACGCGCCGCTGTTGTTCTCGGAATATTACCGGGACGGACAGGTCAACGCGCTGATCTGGAGCGGTCAATGGATCGAGTGTGTGGAGATGCTCCGCGACGAACTGGAAAGCATGCCGCTGCCGTCCCAATACCGTGGCGGGCTGATCGAACTGGACCTTGGCCTGGCCCACACCTATGCCGGGCGTGGCGCCGAGGCCGTTGAGGTGTTGATGGCGGCCACCGCCCAGCTGGAGGTCCGGGAAAGCAACAATTGCCTGGGCCTGGCGTACTCTGCCTTGGCTTTCGCGTATGCGCAGATCAACAACGAGGAAGAATCCCTGCGGTACCTGGCCTTTGCCGGCACCGTGGACGGGCCCACGCCGTGGACCAACCGCGCAATGGCCTACTTCTTCCGCCTGATGGCCTCGCGCTGGCTCGACGATCCCCGGGCCGTGGAAAAGCTGCATGACTCGGCGCGCGAGGACATCACGAAGCAACGCTTCGCCACCGCGTCAATGTCCCTTTTTGGCGGCACCATCCATGCCTCGGACAAGGACTATGCACTGTTGGAGGAGGTCTCGCTGCGGCGTCAGGGACCCATGCCCTCGATCAGTGTTGCCCTGGCCAGAAGCTGCCGCACCCACGACGCCGCCACCGCGCTGGAAGCGGCCGCCGCGGCCCAGGAACTCAAGCTCGACGCCGTCGAGTCCCGATGCGCGGTCCTCGCCCTGGACTTCGCGAGGGAAAACGGTCAGAATTCACTGGCCCGGGCGGCCCGGCAACGCATTGAGCGGCTCCGGGGCGGCCTTGCAATGCCGCCCATAGTGCCGCAGACTGAAGGAATTAAACTCACCCAACGGGAGTTTCAAATCGCCAAGCTGGCGAAACGGGGGCTGGGGAACCGGGCCATCGCCGACCGCATCGGCGTGTCCGTGCGCACCGTGGAAGGACATTTGTATCAGGTGTACATTAAGTTGGGGATCACCACCCGCGTGGAGCTGGAGCAGGATCAGGAATTGTGAACAATGGGGATGATTCGCGGGTCGTTGGAGCATGCCGGAACCGGCCTGTCCGCACCATTTTGCCGAGCCGCCGAACTCGAGGAAATCAAGAACCAGCTTCGTAGCGATGACTGCCGGGCGGTGTTCCTGAGCGCCGAAATGGGACTTGGCACCACCTTTCTCCTGCGGGAACTTGCCAAGGAAACCCGAGGGCATGCCGCCGTCATCACCATTCACGGGACGCCGTCGCTCTCCGCCATCCCCTTTGGCGTCCTGACCCCCCACTTGAAACGGGCCACCGCGGCGTTCATCGTCTCCAATGTTGATGCCATCCGGGAAATATTGACGCTCTTGGAGGAACAGGAAGTCGCACTCCGCGCAACCCTGGGGGAGGGTGGCCAGATCGGGTCCCCGCTGTTGATCATCGATGAGGCCGACAGCATCGACCAGGCCACCGCGGATCTCGCCGTCCGCCTGGTTCAGGCCGGCCGGGTCAAGCTGGTTGTCTCACATCGGGCCGCCAGCGAATTGGTGGATCCGCTGCCGCAGTTGTGGGACTCGGGGCTGGTCGAGCGAATCCAGCTCAAACCGTTGACGCGCGAACAGGGCCACAACTTCTGCGTGGGCGTGTTGGGCGGGCGGATCATGGCCAGCAGCAGCTGGTACCTCTGGTCCACCACGGGCGGGAACCCGCTGCTGATGTGGCTGGTCATGGCGGACGCCCACGCCAACGGCCGGCTCCTGCAAAAAGGGGACGTGTGGATTGCCGAGATGTCCCTGATCCCCCGCGGGCACCGGCTCCAGGACGTGGTTCGGGAACAACTGCGGGGCCTCTCGAGCAAGGCGCGGCAGGCGCTGAACCTTGTGGCGTTGTCGGAACCGGTAGCGGCAGGGACCGTCGAGGACATCGTGGGGAAGGGCCCCGTTCGTGAACTGGAGGCGCGGCACCTGATCCAACGGCCGGCGGCGAATGAGGGACAGCTCCAACTCATCAATCCCATCTACGGGGAAGTCATCCGGAACATGGTGCCGCGGGCGAAGAGCCTGATGCTCCACCAAGAGCTGGTGGAACGGTTGGAGAGGGATAATTTCAACCCGGAGTCCCTGCTGCGCCGCGTCGTCTGGGCCATTGACAGCGGTGAACAGGTGCCGGGTGAGAAGTTGTTGCTGGCGGCCATTTATGCGTGCAAGCTCTTCCAATCACCGCTGGCGCTGCGGCTGGCGGCCTTGGCCACGGGGGAGGAATTCGCCCTGCGGGCCCGCAAGATCAAGGCGCGCGCCCACTACAACATGGGCAACTACACGAAAGCCGCCGAACTGCTTGACGGTGTGGAGGGGCAGGCGGACAACGTCACCGAGCTGCTCTTTGGCGCCGTCTTGCACTCGGCCACGCGTTCGGCATTGGGCCTGGCACCGGAGTCCATTGCCCAGGATGCGCAGACCCTGCGGTCGACCGGCGAACGCCTGGCCCAGGAGAACCCCGCACAGGCCGGGGAGATTCGCATGCAGGTCGCCGAGCGGGCCGATGTGCTGGAGATCTTAATGCTCTCCGTCACCGGCAAGTACAGGCAGCTGGGACCTTCGATCGAGAGGTCCCTTGGCATTCCGGTTCGCCAGGAAGATCCCGAATACTGGTACAACCGGGCGATTCTCCTCGCCGTGGACGCCGAACGGCTCAGCGCGCTGGGCCACCCGGTCCGGGGACGGGCCCGCGCCGCCCAAGCCCTTGCCATCCCGCAATCTATGGGGCACGACGTCTTCTTCCTGCCGGAAATGATCTTTGGCCGCCTGCAGACCGCGTCCCTGTCCGCCGGCGAGTGGGATGAGGTCGAACACGTCCTGCAGTCCGTGGACATGGATCTGGGGCCCGTCACGGTGTCCTTTGGCGGCAGCGCCAGCGTGGCGCGGGGCATGACCTTGTTGCGTCAGGGAAAAATCGGTGCCGCATTCGAGATCCTGGCCGCCGGCGTCGAGGCCCTGCGGATCAGCGATCCCCAACAGCTGTTGGGTTTTTGCACCGCCATGGGATTCTACGCGGCAGCGGTGCTTGGCAAGAAGGATGCCGCCGAGAGATTGCACCGGCAG
This sequence comes from Specibacter sp. RAF43, assembly GCF_052114065.1. NCBI lineage: Bacteria > Bacillati > Actinomycetota > Actinomycetes > Micrococcales > Micrococcaceae > Specibacter > Specibacter sp. RAF43. Next base: position 75,028 of record NZ_JBFREA010000007.1, read on the forward strand.
TACCGGGAGGGTCACGGCATGTTCGTGGTCACGGCGCATGAGCGGGCCTTTGTCGCGGCCGGGCTGGGCCACCTCAACGGTGGCGGACATTTCGCCCTGGTGAAGCTGGCGGACGTCGCCGCGGCCGCCGAATTGCGGCTGGCGGAACTTAACGCCCTCAGCCTCGCCCTGGATTTTGCCGTGGACTCCGTTTATCCGCGACTGAGCCAGGTGGCCGGGCGCGTTGAGGGGCGCTGGGCCGAGGCCCTGGCTGCGTTTGGGCAGGCCATGACGGAGGACTCCGGGGCGGCCGCGGTGTCGGCAGGAGAGCTGCTGGTGGACGCCCAACTTTACCAACACGCCGTCACGGCATTCAAGGTCGCCGAATCGCGCTCCACCCATGACCGCCAGGGGGCCGTGGCCCACAGCGCCCGAGTCGGGCTCGCCCGGGCCAACGCCGCCCTGGGACTTGCGGACCATTCGCCGTCGGCCACCGATGGCACCTCTGTCCGTGTCCAGGACAGCCTGTCAAAACGCGAGCTGGAGATCGCCAGGCTCGCCGCGAACGGCATGTCGGACAAGGACATCGCCGCGCGATTGCAGGTTTCGGTCCGGACGGTGGAGGGCCACCTGTACCGCAGCTATGGAAAGCTGGGCATCACCACCCGCAGCGAACTTCCCCTCGTCGTCTCCGCATAGGCCGCCCGCGACCCCCTGCTACCCGGGCAACGCAATCCCGGCATCGGGTCCTGGCGTGGTGCCTTTGAAACGAACCACGACCTCCGTACTTTGGCCTCGAACCAAGTACCTGCACCTACTTGACTAGGTAGTCGTCCAAGTAGTCATCCACCAAATACGCGCCGTCCCGCCCCCATAAACGGGTAGCAATCACGGATGTGGACACCCCCCACCGAGACGTTAACTGGAGTCATCCCACCGGACTTCAGGATGAGAAGGTCTCAAATGTCTCAGTCATTGCACGCGGTGGTGCACCCCACCGGGGGAGTCGAAATCGACCTCGGAGCGCACCGACGCCAGGCGCAAGTCGTCGCCCCGTCGCTGCCCCGGCCGATCAGCCTGCTTGATGGACCCCATCGAGCTCCCAATTCGGAGCCGGCGACGGATAAGCCTTCTGAGACCAAGGCTTTCCCCCAGCCGTCGTCGGCTCCCCCCTCTCTGACCGGATGTGGTCCCGCACCGCGCGTGCCGTGGGTGGGACGGCGAATTCGGTGAGTGACCTCAAGAGCGGGTCACGCACCCACACCACCACGCCCCACCCCGCCGGCAAGAACGCGCAAAGCGCCCAAACGGCCCGGCCGAAGCACGGCGTGTGGGATCAAACCCAGCACCCGGTGCGCCAGGCCGAGGCAAACAACGGCCAGGGATGGTCCACCGCCTTTGCCAGGCGCATCCGGTTAACGGACACGGTCATCACCCTCGGCGTAATCGCCGCCGCCTACTTCGGCAGGTTTGGCCTGGACGAACCGTCCCTGACCCAACGCGCCAACCCCGGAACATATGTCGGGATTAGCCTGCTGATCCTGCTCCTGTGGAATGCGGACCTGGAGGCGTTCCGGACCCGGGAACGGCGAATATTTGGTGCCGGCGCCACCGAGTACAAGCGCGTGCTGCACTCCACCGTGCGGGCGTTCGGGGCCCTGGCCATCATCATGGTCGTGTTTCGGCTGGAGGTGGTCCGCGGATTTTTCGCCATCGCACTGCCGCTGGGCCTGGTGCTGCTCGTCCTCGGCCGGTGGCTGTGGCGCCGCTGGTTGGCACGGCAGCGGGCGGGCGGACACTACTTGTCCAACGCGGTGATCCTCGGCGAGACGGCGGATGTGCGCTATGTGATTTCCCAGCTCGAAGCCAATCTGTCCACCGGATATCGCGTCGCCGGGGTCGCACTGACCTCCATCGAGACCGAGACCGAACTGCATCCGCCCTGGTACAGGGTCCCGGTGCTCTCAAGCCTGGCCGACATCTCCCGCGTTGTGCTCCTCACGGGCGCAGACTCCGTCATTGTTGCCGGCCAGCTCCCCGGCGGGCCCAAGACCATCCAGGAACTTGGCTGGCGGCTGGGCGACCTGTCCACGGAACTCGTCCTGGCCTCAAGCCTGACGAATGTTGCCGGACCCCGAGTTCACTTCCGTCCAGTGGAAGGGTTGCCTCTCATGCATGTGGAACTGCCCCAATACTCCGGCGGAAAGCACATCTACAAGCGTGCCGTGGACATCTTCCTCTCCGGCCTGGCGCTTCTCATCCTGACCCCGCTGCTTGCGGTCCTCGCCGTGATTGTCCGGCTGGACAGCCAAGGCCCCGCCCTGTTCCGCCAGGAGCGGGTGGGACGCAACGGGGAGACGTTCAACATGCTCAAGTTCCGCTCCATGGTGGTGGGCGCCGAGGCTCAACTTGACGCCTTGGCGAAACAAAACGAAGGGGCGGGCGTGCTCTTCAAGATCGCCAACGATCCGCGGGTCACGCGGTGCGGCCGCTGGATGCGCCGGTTCTCCCTCGATGAGCTGCCCCAATTCGTCAACGTTCTCCGGGGCCACATGAGCCTCGTGGGTCCCCGCCCGCCGCTGGCCAGGGAAGTGGCGAAATATGAGAAGCCCGCCCATCGGCGCCTGCTCATCAAGCCGGGGATCACCGGGTTGTGGCAGATCAGCGGCCGCTCGGACCTGGCCTGGGAGGAAGCCGTCCGGCTCGATTTGTACTACGTCGAAAACTGGTCCCTGACCGGAGACTTCATCATCCTGTGGCGAACGTTCAAGGCCATGTATGCCCCGGAGGGTGCCTACTAACCACCAGCAGTCACGGATTTTCAAAATTTCAAACGAAACGGAAAGCGTAATGGTCTCGATTTCAAGTCCCCTCCAGCAGCACCTGCTGGAGCAGTCACCTGCCCAACTCAAGGTTGCCGTCATCGGCGCCGGGTATTGGGGTCCCAATCTGGCCCGAAATTTCAGGGCCGCCCCGGATTGGGATCTGGTGGGCATCGTTGACATGGATCTGGACCGGGCACGCAACGTTGCCGGGCCACTGGGTGATATCCCGGTCTTTGCCTCCCTGGATGAGCTCCTGGCCTCCGCCGACGTGGACGCCGTCGCCATCGCCACCCCGGCCCGCACCCACCACCTTGTTGCCCTTGCGGCGTTGCGCGCCGGCAAGCACGTCCTGGTGGAGAAGCCACTGGCCGCCAGCCGGGACCTGGGCCTTGAAATGGTCGCCGCTGCCGCCGACGCCGGGTTGACCCTGATGGCCGATCACACGTACTGCTACACGCCGGCGGCGCTGAAGATCAGGGAATTGATCGCCGAGGACGCCCTGGGTGAGATCTTGTTCATCGACTCGGTCCGTATCAACCTGGGCCTCATTCAGCCCGACGTCGACGTCTTCTGGGACCTGGCCCCGCACGACCTCTCCGTCATCGACTTCGTCCTGCCCGGCGGCCTGAAACCTGAAACGGTGACCGCCCAGGGATCCGATCCGCTGGATACCGGCAAGTCGTGCGTCGGCCACCTGAACTTCGCCCTGCCCAACAATGCCATGGCAYACATCAATGTGAATTGGTTGAGTCCCACCAAGATTCGACAAATGGTGATTGGCGGGTCCAAGCGGACCCTGGTCTGGGACGACCTCAACCCGCAGCAGCGGCTGAGCGTCTATGACCGCGGCGTGAACCTGGAAAAGGTGTCCGTCACGGCCGCCGAGCGCACGGCCCAGGCCATTTCCTACCGGCTCGGCGACACCTGGTCCCCGGCCCTGCCGGAGAAGGAGGCTCTGGGTCTGATGGTCGCCGAGTTTGCTGCCAGCATCCGTGAAAACCGTTCCTCGCGAACCAGCGGCTTGGCGGGGCTGCGGGTCCTGAACGTCCTGGAAGCGGCCAGCCGAAGCCTGGACAACGGCGGGGAAAGAAGTTTCGTGGCAAGCAGCGAGGTTGAACTTGAGGGGACACGATGAGCAACTTGCAGGGGGCCACCGTCTTGGTGACGGGCGGCGCGGGAACCATCGGATCCACGATTGTGGACCAGCTGCTCGACGCCGGTGTGGCGCATGTGGACGTCCTGGACAATTTGGTGCGCGGCCGGCGGGCCAACCTTGACACCGCCCTGGCGGGCGGGCGCGTGTCGCTGTTCGAGGGCGACTTGCGCGACCGCGACACCGTCCACGACCTCACCCGCGGCAAGGACCTCGTGTTTCACCAGGCCGCCATCCGCATCACCCAATGCGCCGAGGAACCCCGGCTGGCACTGGAAGTGCTGGTGGATGGAACCTTTACCATCCTGGAGGCGGCCGCCGAACACAAGGTGGACAAGGTGATCGCCGCCTCCAGTGCCTCCGTCTACGGCATGGCGGAAGCGTTCCCGACCACCGAACGCCACCACCACCACAACAACGACACCTTTTACGGTGCCGCCAAATCCTTCAACGAGGGCATGGCCCGCAGCTTCAAGGCGATGAGCGGGCTGGACTACGTCCTGCTGCGCTACTTCAACGTGTACGGCCCGCGGATGGATGTCCACGGCCTGTACACGGAGGTGTTGGTGCGTTGGATGGAACGCATCGCCGACGGCATGCCACCGCTGATCTTCGGCGACGGGCAGCAGACCATGGACTTCGTCTTTACCGAGGACATCGCCCGGGCCAACATCCTCGCCGCCGGCAGCGAGGTCACCGAAGGCGTATACAACATTGCCAGCGGTACGGAAACCAGCCTGCTTGGCCTGGCCGAGGCGCTGTTGCGGGCCATGGACTCCCCCCTGGGTGTGCAGCACGGTCCGGAACGGGCCGTCAACGGCGTTGCCCGGCGGCTCGCCGACGTCACGGCCGCCCGGCGGGACCTTGGCTTTGCCGCCACGACCGGCCTGGAGGACGGGTTGCGAAGCCTGGTCGACTGGTGGTTGCCGTTACGCGAGGAAATCGCGGCGGGGCGTACGGTGGGAGCCGGAACGGCGGCTGCCCGATGAACGCCAACGTCTCGGCGGAGGTCGCCGCGCTGCCGCGCATCAATGTCATGTTGCCCTGGCTGGGCACGGAGGAAGCGGACGCCGTGGCCGCCGTCATCGCCTCCGGCTGGGTCGCACAGGGCCCCAAGGTGGCCCAGTTTGAGACCGAGTTCGCGCAGGCGCAGGACGCGTCCTTTGCCGTGGCCACGTCAAATTGCACCACGGCGCTGCACCTGGCCCTGCTGGTGGCCGGGGTCAAGGCCGGGGACGACGTCGTCGTCCCGTCCTTCTCCTTCATCGCCACGGCGAACGCGCCAACGTACGTGGGCGCCCGGCCCGTGTTTGCCGATGTTGACGCGCAGACGGGCAACGTCACGGCGGAGACCATCGCGGCCGCGCTGACGGCGGCGACGCGGGCGGTCATTGTTGTGGACCAGGGCGGCATGCCCGTGGACCTTGAACCGATCCGCGCCTTGTGCGACCCCCTCGGTATCGAGGTGGTGGAGGACGCCGCCTGCGGCGCAGGATCCACTTATCACGGACGGCCGGTCGGGGCGGGAGCCAACGTGGCGGCGTGGTCGTTTCATCCCCGCAAGATCCTCACCACGGGCGAGGGCGGAATGCTCACCACCGCCAACGCGGACTGGGCCGGCCGGGCGGCGAAACTGCGCGAGCATGCCATGAGCGCCTCCGCCAAGGAGAGGCACGCGTCGATCCTGGCACCGCAGGAGGAATACACCGAGATCGGCTTTAACTTTCGCATGACGGACATGCAGGCGGCCGTGGGAATCGTCCAGCTGGGCCGGCTCCCCCTGGCCGTGCGGCGGCGCCGGGAGATCGTGGCCCGGTACGCCGAAGGCCTGGCGGACGTGCCCGGGCTGCGGCTCTCCCGCGACCCGGACCATGGAACCAGCAACTTCCAATCATTCTGGCTGGAGGTATTGCCGGACTTTGGCAGTTCCCGTGAGGACGTGCTGGCCCATCTGGCCCGAAGCGGCATTTCCGCCCGCCGCGGCATCATGGCCTCACATCGCCAGCCCGCCTACGCCGGGCGGGACACCGGGGCCGCCGACCTGTCCGTGACCGAACGGCTCACGGACAACACGCTGATCCTGCCGGTGTATCACCAGCTCACGGACGGCGACCAGGACCGCGTCATCGACGCCGTCCGGTCCGCGGGAAGGGACGGCCGGCCGTGGCGGAGCTGATCTTGCTGGCCGCCAGCGGCCTGGCCCGCGAAGTGCTGGCCTCCGTTCGCGCGGGAGCGGCGCACACCGTCCGCGGCTATCTCGATGACGACCCGGCCCTGGCCGGCACGCTCCTGGACGGGGTCCCCGTCCTTGGCGGGATCGAGGACGCGGCGGCGTACCCGGGGGCCGTGTTCGTGGCGTGCGCCGGCAAGGGCGCCTCCCGGGAACGCATCGTGCGCCGACTGGCCGCCGCTGGGATCGGCGTCGAGCGGTACGCCTCGGTCATTGACCGATCCGCCAGGGTCGCCGAGGGCGCCACCGTGGGCCACGGCAGCATCCTGCTCGCCAACGTCGTCTTGACCGCCGACGTGCACCTGGGCGCCCACGTGGTCGCCATGCCGCAGGTGACGTTCACACACGACAACCAGGTGGCCGACTTCGCCACGTTCACGGCCGGGGTCTCCCTCGGCGGCAGCGTCCGGGTCGGCCGCTGCGCCTACCTCGGCATGAACGCCAGCGTCCGGGAACGGTGCACCATCGGCGAGGGCGCAACGGTGGGCATGGGGGCCGCCGTCGTGCAGGACGTGCCCGACGGCGAAACCTGGGTCGGTGTCCCGGCCCGCCGGCACACACCCCACCTTGACCCATCTGCCTTGGCGCTCGCCGAAGGGAGGTCCTGAGATGGAAAAGCTTCCCCTGGTCGACCTGCCCGCCCAGCAGGCGGAGATTTATGACGATATCCGGTCAGAAGTTGAGGAGGTCCTGCGCTCGGCCGCCTTCATCGGTGGACCGGCCGTGGGGCGGTTCGAACGCGAATACGCGGAATATACCGGGACCGGGCACTGCATCGGCACCGGAAACGGCACCGATGCCCTGGAACTGGCATTGCGGGCCTGCGGGGTGGGTACCGGGGACGAAGTCATCCTGCCGGTCAACACCTTCGTGGCGACCGCGGAGGCCGTCGCCCGGATCGGCGCCGTGCCGGTGCTGGTGGATGTGGACCCGGAACAGCTGCTCATTGACCCGGCCCGTGTCGCCGATGCCCTGGGCGCGCGGACCCGGGCGATCGTGCCGGTGCACCTGTTTGGCCAACTCGCACCCATGGACCAGATTCAGCAGCTCGCCGACTCCTGCGGTGCCGTGGTGGTCGAAGACGCCGCCCAGTCCCAGGGCGCCCGCCGCAACACGAAGGTCTCCGGGTCATTTGGCCTCGCCGCCGCAACGAGCTTCTACCCCGGCAAGAACCTGGGCGCCGCCGGCGACGCCGGTGCCGTGACAACGGACGACCCCGACGTGGCCGCACAGGTGCGGATGCTCGGCGGGCACGGCAGCAGCAGCAAATACGTGCACGACGTCGTGGGCATGAACTCACGGCTGGACACCCTGCAGGCCGTGGTGCTCAGCGCCAAGCTGCGCCGCCTGGACGGGTGGAACGCGATGCGGCGCGCGGCCGTCCAACGGTACGCCGAGCTGTTGGCCGACGTCCCGGGCGTCAAGATTCCCGTGTCCGCCCCGGGCAATGAGGACGTCTGGCACCTCTATGTCGTCCAGGTCCAGGACCGGGACGGGGCACTGCACGAGCTGCACGCGGCCGGCATTGGGGCCGGAATCCACTACCCAACCCCCGTCCACCTGACCAAGGCGTTTTCCTACCTGGGCCGGGGCGCCGGGGACTTCCCCGTTGCCGAGGCCGCCGCCGGGCGGATCCTGTCCCTGCCGCTCTTCCCGCACATCACCGCGGGGCAGCAGGAGCGGGTCGTCGGGGTGCTGTCGGAGGCACTCCAATGAGGTCGTCCGCTCCGTCTCGCGCGGCGGCGCCGGAGGTGACGGAGCCGCGGGACGCCAACCGGCTCGCCGCGTCCAACGGAAAGCCCCACTGGGACGGCCCCAAACCGCGGCTCGCCTTTTTCCGCCCGGTGCGCATGGATCTCCCGTCCTTCGTCACCGGGCACCTCAATGACCACGTACGGTGCCTGGGTCAGTTTTTTGATGTGACGGTCATCACCGACGATGCTGACTACGACAAGGTGTGCGACCGCCTTCAGCCCGACCTCGCCCTTTTCGAATCGGGTGCCTATGTTCGTTCCACCCGACGCATTCGCAACACGGCAACGCACCCGGAGGTCCTCAAGCTCGGCCTGCTTGACGCGGATGCGTATTGCGTTACCAGGTCGGTGTTCCTGGCAGACATGGATGAATGGGGCGTCGGGGACTTCGTCACGCATTCGGTTGCCATGTCCGGTCACACTCCCGACATCGCCGACAGCTTGATCTCATGGCCGAACTTCGCGGAGAGTGCGATCTATCACAGCTATGCGGGCGGGAAGTCCGAGCGGATACTGCTCTCCGGGAGCCGGGCGTCGAACTACCCCTGGCGCGTCGCGGTGGACCGGGCGATCGAGGAGAGCTACCCCGTCCGGACCATGCCGCACGGCGGCTGGTTCGACCGCGCCGTCGCCGCGGGAATGCCGGTGGGGGCCGACTATGCCCGCCGGCTCAGCGCGGCCTTGATCGTACCGACCTGCGGCACGATCGCCCACGAGCTGGTGCGCAAACATCTTGAAATTCCGGCGTCGGGGGCCCTGCTGCTGACGGAGCGTACACCCGCGGTCGAGGCGGCAGGTTTCATCGACGGTGAGAACTGTGTCTTCTCCGATGAGGTTGATGCGGTGGCACGGCTCGAATACCTCTTTGCGAACCCCGACGAGCTCTCGATGATTGCGGCTGCCGGCCAACGCCTCGCCCATGCCCAACACGACATCGACAACCGCGACCAGGTGCGCCAATGGTACGAATTGACCCGGGCGGCCGTCCAGCGCGGCCGCGGCGAGCGGGTGGTGCAACGGGACCCCTTCACGCCCCTGGAGCTCGTGCCGGCCGGCATTGTCCTCCACCGCGATGCCCCGTCGGGGCGTGACCTGGACCTGATCGCTGAGGGCACCCGGGCCGCGGCAGCGGGGGAGTTGCCCATGGCCCTCCGATCGTTCAATGCGGCCCTTGCCCTGCACTTCATTCCCGAGGCCGCCCTTGGCCTGGCGCGGTCGCAAATCGCGGGCGGGCAACCTGGCGCGGCGCTTGAGACGATCTCGTTCACCATCGCGCAGAGCATGAGCGTTCATGGAGCCACGCGGCCCGACCCCGTCGAGTGGGCCATGTTAATCCGGGCCCTTCTGTGTGCGCGGCGGCGGCGGGCGGCCATCCGTCGTGCGCGGCAATACCGCGATCTGCGCCACCCCGAACTGGACCGCGTGCGTGCCTATCTCGGTATTCCCACAGACTTTTCCGTCGCGTCACGCCGAAGCGTGCACATCGTTTCCGCCCAGACGGAGAAGGACTGGCGCGCGAGCTTTGCGGCAGAGCTGGAATCCTGTGCCAACCAGCCGGTGAAGACGCGCATCCCGCACAGCTTCCACCGTTCGACGGCGCGCCGCTGGGTGGCGGCCGGTTGCCGCCGGGCGGTGCGCTATGCGAGCCCATTGTTGAGGCGATGACGGTGAGCCTGCGCGACAAGGCCGCCGCCGGAGTTCTCTGGACGACGGCCCAGAAATGGGCGGTGCGGCTCAGTGGCTTCGTGACGATCGCCGTGCTGTCGCGATTATTGGTTCCGGCAGACTTCGGCGTGATCGCCGTGGCGACCGCGGTCATGCCGCTCCTTTACCTGCTGGCCGATCTGGGGTTCTCGACGTACGTGGTGCAGGCGGAACGGGTCGACCAGCGCATCCTCAGCACGGCATTTTGGTATTCCACCCTGGCCGGCGGTCTGCTCGCCGGCGTGCTCGTGCTGATTGCGCCGTTTATCGGGGCAATCTTCCGACTGGCGGACGTCGTTCCGGTGCTCTACGCGCTGGCACCGGTCGTCATGCTTGTCGCGCTGGCATCAGTACCCATGGCGGTCCTCAAACGCCGATTGGCGTTCCGCGCCCTGGCCGTCCAGTCAATGGTGGCCAGCGTCGTCGGCCAGGTGGTGGCCGTGGCGCTGGCCCTCGCTGGAATGGGCGTTTGGGCGCTGGTGTGGCAGCTGCTGGTCGTCCAGGCGATCACCCTGGGTTGGGCGTGGGCGGCAAGCGCCTGGCGGCCCACCGCGCAATTTGACCGGCGGGAGTTCGTGGCCATGACCCGGTTCGGCGGCAACGTCGTCGGCACCGAGGTGATCGCGCTGAGCCGGTTGTGGGCGGAGACCGCGATCGTCTCCGTTGCCCTGGGCCCTGCGGGACTTGGCTTCTTGAACATCGCCCAGCGGCTCATCCAAGTCGCCCAGGACCTCACTGCCTCCGCAATCGTTCCCGTATCAACTGTCGTTTTTGCGCGAATACGTTCCGACGTGGGTCGCCTGGGCAGTGGATACCTGCGCGCCTCCGAGCTGACCTATGCAGCCATTGTTCCGGTTATGGTGTTCGTCAGCGTCGCCGCAGCGCAGATCGTCCCGCTCGTCTTTGGCGGGCAATGGTCCGAAAGCGTTCTTCCAGCCCAATTGCTTGCCGTCGCCGGCATCCTGACCATTGGCGCGTCCGTGGATCAAGGCTTGTTCTATGGGGCGGGCCGTCCCGGTCGATGGTTCGCCTACGCGACCGCCATTGACGCACTCACCGTTGCGGCCACCGTCTTGCTCGTGCGGTTTGGCCTGCCGGGGATTTGCGTCGGCTTCATCGCGGTCGCGTTCCTGGCGACAATCGTTCGCTGGGTGCTCACCGCCAGGATCGTCCACCTGCCCCTCGCTGTGGTGGCGCTGCCATTCTGGCGAATGGCGCTAGCTGGTATGCTCTCGGCGGCCCTTGGGATGGTGGTCGTGGTCGCCCTCGAATCCACGGCCGTGCCGACAATCGTCGTGGTCGCCGTGACCGGGCTGGCTGTCGCGGGCCCCTACGTTGCGCTGGTTCGCTTGGTTGCACCCCGCACCTTCGCCGAGGTGCTCGCACTCATCCGTCAACGCTTGCCACTGCGTTCCCGGCACCAGCCCCAACCTACGGAGGTCATCGCATGAGCGGCACGGCACACCTATCGGAACGTTTGCATTCCTTTGTGGACGACCACGCGATCTCGGGTGGTGTCGCGGCCATCGCGGCGTTCCTCGCCCGTTCGACGTTCAAGCCGACAACGTCGGTCCCCGCACGTCGCGCCGCGCTGAGCCCTTCACGGCGTGCCACCGTCTCGGTCGTGATTCCTTGCTACAACTACGGTCACTTTCTTCGGGGCGCCGTGGCCAGCGCTCTCAACCAGCCCGACGTAGACGTGCAGGTGATTATCGTCAATGACAGGTCCCCGGATGACACGGCAGCCATAGCCGACTCCCTGGCCGCCTCCGATTCGCGGGTCGAGGTCGTGCACAATGACGTCAATCTCGGCCATGTGGCAGCGTTCAATCGCGGGCTGCGGCGCGTCACGGGCGAGTTCCTGGTCCGACTGGACGCTGATGACTTGCTCACCCCGGGCTCACTTGCCCGGGCCGTCGCCCTGTTCGATGCCTTCGCGGAGGTCGGACTCATCTACGGCAACCCGCGCCACTTTACAACGCCCCAGCCCCCACCCGGTCGTGTCGGCCGGGTCAGCTGGTCCGTCTGGTCAGGGGCCACCTGGCTGGCTGAGCGCTGCCGGCAAGGTGTCAATTGCATTACCACCCCGGAAGCCATATTGCGCATGTCCGTGGTCGACCGGGTGGGCCCGCTGGACACCCGTCTCCGGTTCGCCCAGGATATGGAGATGTGGTGCCGCGTGGCTGCGGTGAGCGACGTTGCGCGAATCAACAGCGTGGACCAGGCCCTGCACAGGGACCATGCCGCCTCAATGAGCGCCAATGAGGGGTCCCCCTTCGACGTCGACTTGGCCGAGCGCCGCCTCGTGTTCGATGCCGTCTTTTCCGGCGTGGGCGCGGCGCTGCCGAATGCCTCGAGCCTGCGGGCCCAAGCCCATGAGTCACTCGATCGGGAGGCGAGGCGCCAGCGATCCCCTCGCCTTCGACGGGTGGCCCGACGTCTCGGAAATGAGCTTGCGTACGTGCGATGGTCGGTGTCAGGAATTTGATGGGGCCGGCGTTGGGGCGCACCCTGGAGGGGAAGGCAACACATGAGTGGGCATGAATTTTCCCAGACGGTGGTCATCGCGGCCGCAAATAGCTGGGACGGGGTAAGAATGGCCGACCGGCAATTGGCCGAGCGGCTCAGCCGCCATGCTCCCGTCCTCTATGTCGACCCGCCGCAGTCGGTTGTGTCCCGATTTCGCGAAAGGGGCCTGGGCGGGCTGGCCCGGAAGCCGTGGCTGCGCCGGATCGGACCCGGCCTGGCACGATTGAGCCCGGAGGCGTTGCCCGGATTTGCCCGCCCGGCAGTCGCTACGACGAATGCCCGCGCCATTGCCGCCCAGGTTCGCTGGGCCGTCGGCCGGCTGGGCGGCACAATACACTCGACGATCGAGGCCAATGTGCTCATGCCCGTCATGGGCCGCTGCGGCGAACAGCAACGGGTCTATTGGGCCCAGGATGACTTCGTCGGGCTGGCGCCGCTGGTTGGCCAGGATCCGCAGGCATTTGCCCGGGCGGATGAGGAACTGGCCAGCGCGGCCGACGTCATCATCGCCGCAAACCCTTCCGTTGCCCAAGCCCTCCGGCAACGGGGGCACGTGGCCCGGCTGATCCCCTTCGGATGTGACGATGAGCTCTTTGGAGCGACTGCAGCCCCGGCGGCCGACGTGCGTCTCGCGGCGCCCATGGCGGTCTTCATGGGCCATCTGGGGGACCGGATCGACCTTGACATCCTTGAGGCGGTCGCAGGATCCGGCGTCAGTTTATTGGTGGTTGGCCCGTTCCATCCGCGCACCGACGCGGAACGTTTCACCGCCGTACTGAACCGGCCCAACGTCCAGTGGGTGGGAGAGAGGGGCTTCGAGGACCTGCCGCGCTATCTGGCGCGAGCGGAGGTGGGGATCCTGCCGTACACCCATTCGCGGTTCAACACGGGCAGCTTCCCGCTCAAAACGTTGGAGTATCTGGCAGCGGGTCTTCCGGTCGTGGCGACCGGGTTGCCCGCCATCTCCTGGCTCGGCACGGAACACATCGACGTTGCCGAGGGTCCGGCAGCCTTCCGGGAAGCAGTGGCGGCCCGCCTCGCCCGTGGCCGGGACATCCCCGGCGACGCCGAACGCCGGGCGTTTGCTGCGCGGCATTCCTGGGCTGCGCGGGCGGCCGAGTTTGCCGATGCGATGTCACTCGGATCCTCCATCCCGGCCGAGCGCCGCTAGGTCAGTGGTTCTTGCGCCCTGACGTCGTTGAGGGTGGCCGGCCCGCCGCCCTGACGATGGGTGTGGGCCAGCCGCCAGTAGGCCCCGGCGAGGCCTGCTATGAGGAAGAGCGTCCCGGCGGCCATGGGAAAGGAAAACAGGTCGAAGAATCCCGTCATGACTGTCCCGGCGAGCATCGACGCCGCCAGCGCCGCCCCGATTTGACGCGGCAACAAGTCGGTGGAGGCCCGGCGTCCGCGCAGGCTGACCACAATGGCTGTGATCATGACTGTGCCGAAGGCGGCCAAGCCGACGAACCCCAGTTCGATGAGAATGCCAAGGTATTGGTTGTCCAGGATGCGGTACTCGGGCAGGAACGTGCCAAACCCGCGCCCGAACCACGGACTGCGTTCAACGAACATCCAAACCAGCCCGTAGCTGTCCGTCCGTGAAGTGGTGCTCGAGTCCGCGGAGATGCTCGCGAAAAGGTTGCGCACGGTGCCGAACATGCCGGGCACGGCGACATACATGACCCCGACCAGGCCCAGCGCCGCCGCGGCCAGCCGAACCCTGACCTTGCGCGGAAGCGTGGGGAACAGCGCCAGAATGCCCACGGCGACCCCGAGGAAGGCGGAGCGGGAGATTGACAACATGATGGCCGGCGCCATGAGGGCCACGGGCGCCCATCGGCGCAATGCGCTGCGCCCCGTATCCGTCAAGGCCAGGGACAAGGCGATGGGGAAGACCATGGACAGCACCGCGGCGTATTCGAGGGGGCTCTGGGCCGTGGCGGCCGACCGGGTGAAGCCGCCACGGTCGCCGAGGCTGGAAAAAGATTGGGTGGAGACGAGGCCGGGAATCTGAATGTAGTCCACGAGCGAGGATTTGGTGGCGAACTGCACGATGCCCAGGGTGGCCAGCAGCCCGCCGGCGAGCGCCAGGCGACGGAGCAGGACCACCAATCGATCCATGGTGGGGATCCCGTCGTTGGCCACGAAAAGGATCCCGGCCCAGGCGATCAGCCGAAGCAGCGACGTGTCCACCGTTGTCGACTCGGCCACGGGCAGCGGTCTCAGGCCCGCCGCCACATAGCTGGCCATGGCCGCTGCCAACAGCAGGAATTGGGTCAGCCGCACCGGCTGAAGCCCATTGGCACCCGACGGGCCGTTTCTTTGCAGGTGGAACCAGCACCACCAAAGGGCCAGGCCCAGGGCAAAGAGCGTTGACAAGGAGCCGGCGCTGCCCAGCGCGGCGATCCGCCGGTCCGACGGGATGGCGAACAGCAAAAGCATGAAGATGCTCAGCATGGAGACGGCGTCCCTCATGTACCTAAGCGCCTCCCGGGGCAACCGCCCGGTGCCGCCCCGCTTCATGGACATGCGATTCAGTCCGGTTGGCCGGCGGTCGGACCGGCAGCCGTGTTGGCCAGCGTGTCCCCTTCGGTGGGCGGGCTCGATTGGCCCCGCTGGCGAAGCTGCCGTTTCTTGGGAGCCGCCGGTCCCTTCTTGTGGACGGCCTTGGTGTCATCGTCGAGATTTTCCACCGGAGTGCCGACGTCCTGTGTGGCGGGTTCTTCGGCCAAGGATGCCTTGTGGCGCCGGTTGCGCCGGTTGATCAGGACGCCGTCCAACAGGCCCGTCAAGAGCACGGTGCCCGCCAATCCCAGAACCCCCACCACGCCCGTCAGCTGCGTACGGGTCTTGGCGACCAAGGTTGGTTTGGCATCGATCGCCAACGTCGTCGAGGTGATCCGGGACGCCGGGGGGACCTTCAGTTCGACTTGGAGCGTCAGCAGACGTGAGGGAACGGCATCCAAGACGGACTTCATCGCCGCGAGCGTGGCGGCCTGTGTGGGCGCCTTCGCAGTAATGAGGAGAATCGGGCCGCTGGTAGTCGGGTCCTGGCCCGCGTCGAAATCGGCACCCTCGTGGGGTGCGAGCAATTCCTTTTTGGACTGATCAGAGGATAAGGATTTGGACAAGACGTCCAGGGCCTGGTTGAGGCCGCCCATGTAGAGGAACGGGTTGCCGCCCGGGCCCACCGTGCTCGACGGCGGAAGGAGCACGGAACTTGCGTTGGCCGAGTAGCTGATGGGGGCCTTGTCAAAGGCGGTGTATGTCAGCGCGCCGGTGATGATGAGCCCTATGAGGACGAAGTACCAGCGCCGAAGGAGACCCATGCCAAGTTCGCGCAAGTACACGTATGCCTCCAAGCCCCGGATCGAACTGGTGTGGTGTGTCACACCTTGGCCAGTATATCCACTTACACGGCGAGGCCCTTTTTTAGGCGGTGCGGCGGCGGCTCGCCAACCGCAACTTCAACCGGTCCAGCCCTTCCTTGCCGGCGGCCTTCATCACAATGAACTTCCCCATGGCCCGCGCGGTTTCCCGGGTCGCCCGGGCCGGGACACGGACCAGCCGTTCCATCACCAGATCAGCCCGGGCCGGGGTACGGACATCGTCGAGCAGCCCGGCGTAGCGGGCGACGTGGGGGGCCGGTGAGGCCAGAGTGCCGCGCACCCGGTTACTAACGTTGGCGCCGTGAATCACTTGCAGCCAGGCCGGGGCGCCACGGACCACAATGGCGGGCATACGGTCCGCCAGTAGATTGTGCCACTCGGACCAACACGTCACGGCCTCGTCCCAGTCCTCCGCCACCGAGCAAAAGGCGTTGTGCTTGTCCGTTCTGGCAAACACTTCCGTACCGCTCTTGATCAGCCCATCAGCCAAATATATGGCGTGCCGTCCGCTGCCCGGATCGGACGACTGGATCCGCTGGATGAAGTCACTGGCCAAACCATCGTCATTGTCAAGGTTGGTGGTGATGAGGCGACGGCTGGCGCCCGGGGCATGGGTACGCAACTCGGCCAACAAGGCGGCGCGGTCCACGGACTCGGTGAAGATGGGCGTGTAGATGCCGGCGGCGGCGTCCGCGGCGATCTGGGACTTGAGCCAGTCAGGGCTTTCCGGGTCGAAGTAGATGATCCATGCGCAATCACCAGCATCCTGGGCGAGCACAGATGGGATGGTGTAGTGCCGGAACAGCTCGACCCGGTTGAGCAACCATTCGGGGCTGGCCCGAATGAGGCTTTCCGGGCCAGTCGACGGTAGGTTGAAACGGGTTAGCAAAAAGTGGGCCGTGTCAATCGCCATCAAGTCCCCTGTCGTCAATGGCGGCGGTCTGGGGCCCGCCGCGCCGTGGGGCTTCGAATGACCAATGCCCGATACTTCGAATCCTAGTCACGCAGAACGGCCCGTGTCGAGCATCAGGGATGCTCGGCACGGGCCGTTCTGGGCCGAAGGGACGGGTCAGCCGCCGATTTGGTAAATGTGGTAGCTGTACTCGTTCGGGAAGTCGTCGCTGAAATGGCCGTTGGCGTCGACCGGGATGGTGCGGTTTTCATCCACAACACTCACCGAGGAGGCCTTGATGTCGGCCGGCAGCTGGAAGGAGCGGGTGCCGGGTGACGAATTGCCGTCGACCATGGCAAAGACATATGCGGACCCGTCGTAGGTCTTGAGCATGGTGTCCAGGCCCGAACCAAAGCTGTATTCGTAGGACTGCGAGTTCAGCACCGGGGCCAGCTTCTTGATCTGGGCGTCCACCTGGGTGGCCGCGGCAACTTGGGCGTTGCCGCAGAAGTTGGGCGTCACCTGGGATTGGCGGATGATGTTGCTGCTCTGGCAGGGACCCGAGAGGCTCTGGTTGAAGTACACCAGGCCGCGGGCTTCGTTGATGATCGAGGACATGACCGCGCCCTTAAGCTGGCCGGGGGTGAGATTGGCCGTGAACGGCCCGCCGCCGGGCCCGCCATTCATCAGTTCCACGAATTGCCACGGCGCCTGGAGCTTGCCGTCGGCGGCATCCTGCTGGCGCAGCGAATTCATCGTCTTCCCGTAACTGGACGCTGTCCGGCAGTTCTTCTGGGTGACCGGGGTCAGGTAGGTGTCACGGTAGGGCGTCCAGCTGCAGTACGGGATCGTGTACCAGTACATGTCCAATGACACCGCGTCCGTGTAGTTGTTCACGAATGCCTGCGCATCGGATTGGTTCATGTCCTTGCTGATCACCATTTGGGTGAAATTCGTGTAGTTGAATCGGCCGCTGCCCTTGTTTTGGTCGACCAGGGACTGGAGCCATTGGCGGCCCGCTGCCGGCGTGTAGCGTCCATCAACCTCGTCATCTAGGAAGTTTCCCACCCAGTTGGTGCTGCTGTCGTTGAAGCTGCTGTTGAGCGCGTCGCCGATCCAGTACTGGTTGTTGTCCCGGAAGAGGCTGTACGGGGTGGACGAATCCATGCCGATGTAGGTGTTGATGCCAACGTTTTTGTCGTACTGGGCTTCCGCATTGCTGCTGATGCCGTCATACCAGACAATAATCGGGAAGAATGACGGGTCTGACCAGCCGGCTGCGTTGGCCTTGGGGAATTGCTTCCAGTAGGCGGAGCCGCCCTCCCAGGGGATGCGTGGGAGATTGAGCGTGGCCGGCACGGTTCCCCCGGCAGTCGGGGTGGGACTCGGGGGCGTCGTTGGCGTGGCCGTGGGTGACACCGTGGGCGATGCCGTGGGTGATGCCGTGGGTGAGGCGCTGACCGTCGGTTTCGAGGTGTTCGAGGGTGTGTCGGTGGGCGTCGGGGTCTCTGTGACACCGGACGGGGTGAACACCACGTCAACGTAGTAGTTGGAATTCAGGTAGTTTAACGTCGGCATCTCGCCGCCATTGCCGTAGGCGTAGACACCCCCGCCGGCGGGCACTGTCAGCTGGCCGCTAACTTTGGCCGTGTCCAGG
The DNA here is from genome assembly GCF_052114065.1 of Specibacter sp. RAF43. Taxonomy (NCBI): domain Bacteria; kingdom Bacillati; phylum Actinomycetota; class Actinomycetes; order Micrococcales; family Micrococcaceae; genus Specibacter; species Specibacter sp. RAF43. The sequence goes on from NZ_JBFREA010000007.1 coordinate 93,140, forward strand.
CCGTGTTCATCGGCCGCGTAGCCGCCGGACGGTGCAAGGTAGGAGGCCGTGTACGTTTCTCCGGCGCTAATGCCGATCGGAGTCGCCAGGTTGACGGTTTGCCAGCCGGGAGCCGTTGACGTCGTGGACGCGAGCGTTTCGCGCGCCAGCGAGTTGCCGGCGGGACCCCACAGGGTGGCCACGTTGGAGATTCGGTCGGCCTGACCCTTGTAGAACTTAATGGCGGAGATGGTGCCGCTGACGCTGGCGGAGAATTTCATCCCCAGTTCGACGGAGCGGCGATCCGGGTCAACTGGTGTCCGCGGGACGGCGTTCTCGAAGACCGAGATGCCAGCGGCCGTGGCCGGGGAGTCGGTCATGCTTGAAATGGCGATGGTCGGAACCAGCAGAGCAAAGGCCGCCACACCGATCAAAAATGCTCTCGGATGCAACTTGCGATTGCCGGCCAGTCCGTTCCCGCGGGTTCCAGGCGGGCCGCCATTGGATGGTGATATTTTCATATGGGTCATTGAATAATCCTGGGTGAGTGAGACCATGGCTATTCCCCGTTATCAAATCTTAACATGACGTAGGCCACACTCGCGGGTTGACGCATATAGTGGATGACATCGGTTGTCGAGAGCGCCCGGAGGAGAATGCGTCGACCATGACGAGATTTGAGCTGGTGCGCTTGCTTGTTCGCCGGTGGTACGTGGTCCTCGCCGTGGCCGTGGCAACAGTGATTGGGGTGGGGCTGCTCCAGCCCCCGACTGTCGTCTACGGTGCCAAGGTCAACGTCATGTTCCTTCCGCCCGACGGGGTCTTGATGGATCAGACGGAATCGTTGATTTATTTCGCCGCCCTGGTGGAACGGACGTTCAATCAGGGTCACGCCGCGCCCAGGGTGTCCTCCGCCTCTGCGACGCTATATGGGGCCGGGGTCCGGCAAGGCTATTCGGTGTCATTGTTTGACACCGGTGGGCAGTGGCAAACGAACTTCAACCGCCCCGTCCTGCAGGTCGAGGTCGTCGATTCCGGTGCGGCCGCCGTCCAGACGCAGCTGGACGCGATCTTCACCAAGATCGATACGATCGCGCGGCAGACCCAGGCGGAGGCCGGGGTCAAGCCGGCGAAGATGATCCGCAGCAACCAGTCACCGAGCCCGCCGGTCATCGTCCGCGTCGGTGGGAGCCGATCGCGTGTGGCCGCCGGGATGCTGTGCCTCGGGTTGGGATTTGCCGTGGGCGCCTGCTACTACACGGACCGGATCCTGGCCCGGCGACGCCGGCGGATACCGGCGGCGCTCAGGGGCGGGCGCGTTCCGATCGGGAATCGTCGTCGCGTTCCCACCCCGTGAATCCTTGCCGGGCCCGTGTCTTGGCCACTAGCGCGATGGACGCGTAGAGGAGCGCGTCGATTGCCGACAGAGGCCCCTGGACACTTTTGACCAGCCCGCGGACACCCAAACCGGACCGTTCCTTTTCGACTGTGCCCTCGAGTTCAAGGTTGCCGCGGTAGACTCGCCGCAGAATTCCGGAGAGGGTCCGTGCCGAGCGCGGCGTGTGGACGACGACCGGCTCGGTTGGCAGAATCGCTATTTCATCGGCGGTGAACAGCGAATCGACAAACGCGTCGTCTCCCGTCACCGACGGGAAGTCGGCGAACCGGCCACGCCCCTCGGCGCTGAGCGCATACACGCCGGCGCCCCACAAGTGGGTGCCCATTTCGGGAATGCGCGTCCGTGCCCGGTAATATGCCCGAACCAGCGGATCCGCGGAGGAAGCGTCGTAGATGAAGGGCGGGCGTGCGGCGAGCGCACCCGGGGCGGCAAGGTGCTCCAACACTTCTCGCAGGGCGGTCCGCGTCAATTCAATATCCGCGTCGAGGTAGACGCGCGGCCAGGCCGTCGCCACGCCGTCCGCGGCGTTAAGGGCCGCCGTTTTCGACGGCTGGGCCAGATTCAAAACCGTCACCCCAGGAAGATCCGCACGGGCGGCGGTATCGTCCGTGCAACCGTTGCAGGCAACGATGACCTCGATCTGTCCCTCTGCCGCCAACGGCGCCAGGTGGGCCAGGGTCCGGCCAATCACTGAGGCCTCGTTGTGAGCCGGGATGATCACCGACCCTGACGGGAAGCCTGCCGGCGCTGCGGGCCCGGCGACGGCGGAGCTGGGGCCGGGCAGGCTCTCCCACCGGCGAATGCCCAGGAGGGCCTTGGCGGCCACTCGGTGCGAGGGCTGGTAGGACCTGGCGAATTCGGCGGCCGCTGTCACGGCCCGCACGGCGGCGGCATGAGCCCGTCCGTGGTGCGAGGCAGCATAGCGCACGCGGTTGACGGCCATCAGCGCCACGAGTTCGGCCGAGGAACCCGAGCCGCCCCGGCTGTGGCGCATGACGGCTGCGGGTTCGAACCAGACGGAGTGTCCGGCATTGCGGATTCGGCGGAAGTAGTCGGTCTCCTCCGAGTACAGGAAGTACTGTTCATCCCACCGGCCCAGGCTCTCCGCCACGTCGTGTCGGATGAGAATGGCGGCGCCGGTGGCCCAGTCGATTCGGTGCGGGTGCTGGTAGCTTTCGGCGTCGGCGTCGATCTCGGCCAACCAGCCGGGCCGTCCGGCCAGGTGCGAGCCGAGGACGGCTGCGGCCGCGGCGCGAGCAAGGGTCGGTTCCCGACGGAGCGAATGGTACAGCGAGCCGTCGTCGTCGTGTAGGAGCGGCACCACGGCTCCGGCTCCGGATGCCGTCATTCTCGCCAGCAGGGTTGCGAGTGCGCCGCGATCCACCGTGAGGTCGGGGTTGAGGATCAGGACCGCTTGGCAGTCACCGGCCCGGGTTGCGGCCACATTGATCGCACCGGCGTAACCGAGGTTTCCCCCGGTGGAAAAGGCCAGGACATCCGGGTGGGGGGCCAGCCGCTGCAGCGTCTCGTCCGTGGGGGAGTTATCGGCCACGACGACGCGGAGCCGCTGGTCGAACGTTTCGTCCCTGAGCGAGGCGATGAGTGCGTCGATACTGTCGGCATTGTTGTATGTCACCACAACCACGGCAATGTCGGCGGGTGTGCCGGCCGGCGCAAACTTCCCGGGGGTCGGGTTGCCCACCGGGCGGAGCGCGGTGGGCCTGTGACGTTGCAGCGGTTCGACTCCCGAACCGTCGTTGAACCGGCGCATGGCCACGTAGGCGGACGGCCCGTCAACCAGGTACCTGCGAGCCAGGCGGGAGGGTTCCAAGGCAAGCCGCCACGCCCACTCGAAGCCGTGCCGGCTGACCCAATCCGGGGCCCTGCGGACATTGCCGGCCAGAAAGTCGACCGCTGCCCCGAAACCAAGGAGCACCGGCGCCCCGGTTGCGGCCCCGTAGCGGGCCATCCACAGTTCCTGGCGCGGCTTTCCGAGGCCGACGACGAGCATGTCCACCTGGTGTGCAGCGATGTCGGCGGCCAGCTTCTCGCTCGTCGCCGGATCGGCGAGCTCCGAGCGCTCCGGTGACCACCATCCGGCCACGGCCAGGCGTGGTCGACGCGTCGCCAGCTGGTTCCGGAGCTCCGCCTGGGTGGCGGGCGAACCGCCGAGGAAGCCGATGCGCAATCCCTCCCGCTCGGCGGCGTCCAGCAGCGGAGCGATGAGGTCGCTACCGGCAAGCCTGGGCCACCTGCGCCCGGAGACACGCCGCGCCTGGGCCACCAGGGGAGCCCCGTCAATCAGATTGAGAAATTCAACGGAACCAAGTCCTTCCAACGAGCCATGCCACCGGCCGCCGAAGCCAAAATGGTGGATGTGGTCGAGATTGACCGACACGACGCACAACGGCAAGTCTCCTCCCGTCGTCGCACGGCCGGTGATGGCACGCACCGCCTCATCAAAGGGCAAGAGGTCTATCTGGATTCCGCCGAGTGTGACGAATTGGGCATCCATGGCTCGTGTCTACTTTCCGGGAGTTATGAACTTGGGCGTGTTGTCAGGGTGAACACCGAGTGGGCGCCGACGACCACGCTGATGGATCCGTCGGTGAGCCGGACATTGGGCACCCGCACCATCTCGGACGTGGCGTCGGTACGATAGACGGCCACGTCGCCGCTTCGGTGCACGTGGGGCAGCGTTATCTTGACGCTTGCTGCATCGCCGCCGTCGTGGGACCCGAAGACGGTCAGGCGGCCTGTTGCTGGATCGCTGAAGCAGGCGAGCTGTACAGCCTCGACGCTGCTGGAGCAGTCGATGAGGGCCGATCCGGCCGGCACGAATTCGAAGAGTTGGCGCATGACGAAGTAGCTCTTCCGTGGTGAATACGTACGGGTCGCCGCGTCGTAGGCCAGCAGACCCCAATACCCGACACTGTTGTGGTGCTCATAGAATCCGTCCCAGGCATCGTAGAATTGCAGGCCCGACATCCCGTGATGGAGCAGCCAGATGGCCAGGCTGGCGCTGTCCTGGGCGGTGTCCCAGCGGCCTGGATTGGGCGCGCCGGTGTCACATCCCGGGCAGGGCCCGGAGAACTCGGTGACCCACACATCGGATGGCGCGGAGGGATTTGCGGCCAGGGCCTCGGCAGCACCGGCGGTCGTTCCGTCGTAGGTGTGGATGCCGAAGTGCGCAAAGCGTGCCATGAGCGTCCCCGACGCCGCGATGGCCGGCCAGTAGTCGTGGACGGCCTTGTCCGGGCTTCCAGTGTCCGGGCCCACGAACATGATGTCATTCAGGCCGAGTTTGTCCAGCTGGACGGAAAGCTTTTCCATGAGTCGGACGTACTGCACCGAGTCGACCAGCGGTCCCTCGATGCCATTGACGTCGGGCTCGTTCAGGGGGCTCAGCAGTGTGAAATTCAGCTTCCGCACCACCTTGCCGTAGTAGGCCATGGAGGCGATCATGCGGACCCAGTAATCCTCTTGCGTCGGATCGATCCGGGTTCCGCCCATCCAGTCCGGCACGCCGCCCATGACGTTGACCGAAACCTGTTGCCCGGGAATGGATTCGATGTACTCGATCGTGTCGAACAAGTCGGCCATTTTGCCGCTGCGGTAAATCTTCTCGTAATAGGTCCAGTCGAAGGTGCCGGCGTCACCGTGCCGTGTAGGTTCCCAGTCCGCACGATCAATAATGACTCGCCAGGTGAGCTGACCCAGCTGTGCAATCTGGTCGATGGCCGGCTTCAATTCGCCACCGCGCCAACTATGGACGTTGGCGTTGACGCCCAGTCCGGTGATCCGCTGCAGGTGCGGCGCGTCGGCCAGGGCCGGGGAGCCGCCGTCGGCCGGCGCCGAGCGGGTCGGAGCCCCGGGCGTCGCAATGGGTGGCGGCGCAAGGGAGGCGGGCACGCTCAGCGGCGCATTGTCCGGGCCCCGGCCGGGACCGGGATCGCAGGCCGGCACCATTGCCAGGGCCAGGACACCGGCGACGGCCATGAGGCGCCTTAAGCTGCGCGGACTGCGTGGTCCCCCTGCCATGGCCGCGTCCTATCGCGAAGTCATGGTGACGTCGACCCAGTAGTTGGATTTGTTCCAGGTGTTGGTGGGGAATGCGGCGTTGTAGTAGTTGTAGACGCCGTTGCCGCCGTCGGTGCCATCGGCCAGGCCGTGCAGGGGTCCGTTGTCGGCGGAGCCGGCAAAGAAGTTTGTAGAAGCGGATCCCGGTGACGTTGCCGGGGATGTCGGAGCGGAATTTCATGCCCACTTCGACGGCATTGCCGTCCGYGGTGTTGGCCGTGCCGGGTGTTGCCGAGGTGCTAAAGACGCTGCAGGGGCAAACACCCGCGGCGGCGGTGGTGAAGGACCAGCTGTAGGGTGCGGCCATGGTTTGTCCGGTGGCGTTGGTGGCGCCGGAGACGGTGGCCGTATACGTGGTGCTGTAGGAAAGGACGCTGCTGGGGGTGAAGGTGGCCGTGTTGGTGGCGGTCGTGTAGCTCGTGGACCCGGCGACCGCGGTGCCGGCGGCGTCCTTGAGCGTGAACGTCACACTCGCGGCCGTCACCGCCTGGCTGAAGGTGGCSGTCGGCGCCGTGGAAATGGCGCTTCCGGTGGCGTTGTTGGCCGGCGTGGTGCCGGTCACCGCCGGTGCCGTGAGACCGGTGGCGGTCATGGTGACGTCGACCCAGTAGTTGGATTTGTTCCAGGTGTTGGTGGGGAATGCGGCGTTGTAGTAGTTGTAGACGCCGTTGCCGCCGTCGGTGCCATCGGCCAGGCCGTGCAGGGGTCCGTTGTCGGCGGAGCCGGCAAAGAAGTT
>NZ_JBFREA010000008.1:0-90520 GCF_052114065.1 Specibacter sp. RAF43
AAATTCGAAACCAGCTAAAAAACCATCCACCACCACAGGGGCGGCAGCAGACGATCCAATAACCAATCAACAAACAATTGGTATCAATAAAACTTGGCACACTATTGAGTTCTCAAACAACAACCACACCCGACCAACACACCCGAAACACAACACACAATTCCGTGGCGATCAGCGCCGGAGCAACTTCTCAAATATACCCGCTCAACTTTCGGCAAGTCAAATCCGTGATTCCGTTCGGCTTTCAAACTTTCATTTGAACGCACACCAATTCGCCTATTTTCTAGGTCGATTTTTTGGATCTTGGTTTTGGTCTTGTCCGGCTCTGAACCGTTCGTTCAGCGGGGTACTAACACTACCACTTTCCGGGCATGATCGCCACCCGTCGCAGGTGCCGTGGCAGGCCCGGCGCGTCAGGATGCCTGCGGCGCCAGGTAGAGCGCCCCGAGCGGGGGGATGCGCAGGCGCAGCGACGATTTCTGGCCGTCCCAGGCTTCCGCCTCGGCGAGGAGGACGCCGTCGTTGCAGACGTTGGATCCGCCGTACTCGGACCGATCCGTGTTCAGCGTTTCCCGCCAGGATCCGCCGGCCGGCACCCCGACCCGGTAGCCCTCGTAGGCCACGCCGGCGAAGTTGATGATGCACACCAGCGGATTTCCGTAGCGGTCCCAGCGGACGAAGGAGATGACATTGTGTTCTGTGTCGCCGCCGTTGAGCCAGCTGAAGCCGGCCGGTTCGTTGTCCCGGTCGTAGAGCGCCGGGGTTTGGGTGTAGCAGCGGTTCAGTTCCTTCACGAGCAGCTGGACACCGCGATGCGGCGGATTGTCCGCCAGCCACCAGTCCAGGCCGTGCTGTTCACTCCATTCGGCCTCCTGGCCAAACTCGGTGCCCATGAAGATCAGCTGCTTGCCGGGGTGCGCCCACTGGAAGGCCAGGTAGGCCCGGAGGTTGGCCAACTGCTGCCACCTGTCCCCCGGCATCTTGCGCAGCAGGGATCCCTTGCCGTGGACCACCTCGTCGTGGCTGATGGGCAGCAGGAAGTTTTCCGTGAAGGCATACACCATCGAGAAGGTGATCTGGTTGTGGTGCCAGCCGCGATTGATCGGGTCCTCGGCCATATAGGTCAGGGAGTCATGCATCCAGCCCATGTTCCACTTGAGCCCGAAGCCCAGGCCGTCGGCGTCCGTGGGGGCCGTCACGCCGGGGAAGGCCGTGGATTCCTCGGCGATGGTGACGATTCCCGGGTTGCGCCGGTAGGCGGTGGCGTTCATTTCCTGCAGGAAGCTGATGGCCTCGAGGTTTTCGCGGCCGCCAAACCGGTTGGGGCTCCACTGCCCGTCCTCCCGGGAATAGTCCAGGTAGAGCATGGAGGCCACGGCGTCCACGCGCAGTCCGTCAATGTGGAATTCCTCCAGCCAGTACAGCGCATTGGCCACCAGGAAATTGCGGACCTCGTTGCGGCCGAAGTCAAAGATCAGCGTGCCCCAGTCGGGGTGTTCGCCCAGGCGCGGATCCGCGTGCTCGTATTGTGCCCCGCCATTGAACTTCGCCAGCGCCCAGTCGTCCTTGGGGAAATGCGCCGGAACCCAGTCCATGATGACGCCGATGCCGCCCTGGTGCAGGGCGTCAATGAGGAACCGGAACTCGTCCGGGTGCCCAAATCGTGCGGTGGGGGCGTAGTACGACGTCACCTGGTAGCCCCATGAGCCGCCAAAGGGATGCTCGGAGACGGGCATGAACTCCACATGGGTGAACCCCAGCCACTGCACGTACTCCACCAGTTCGCGGGCCATCTCCACGTAGTTCAGTCCCAGCCGCCAGGATCCCAGGTGCACCTCGTAGACGCTCATGGGCGAGTTGTGGGGGTCGCGCAGCCGGCGGGCGGCCATCCAGTCGCCGTCCTGGAACGTGTAGCTGGATTCGACCACGCGCGACGCCGTCAGCGGCGGCACTTCCGTCCCGTAGGCCATGGGGTCGGCCTTTTCCAGCCAGTCGCCGTGTTCGGAGAGGATCTCGTACTTGTACCGGGCGCCGGCGGCCACGTCCGGGATGAAGATCTCCCACACGCCGCTGGTGCCCAGGCTGCGCATGGCATGCTGGCGCCCGTCCCAGGCGTTGAAGTCGCCGATGACGCGCACGGCGCGAACGCCCGGCGCCCAGACCGCGAAGCCGACGCCGGCCACGTCGCCAAGGTTGGAATGGTAGCGGCGCACATGCGCCCCCAGGACCGTCCAGAGGGTCTCGTGCCGGCCCTCCGCCATCAGGTGCAGGTCCAATTCGCCCAGTGTGGGCAGGTACCGGTAGGGGTCGTCGGCCCGGTGGAGGCCGTCGGCATAGCGGACCTCCAGCCGGTAGTCGGGCACGTGGCCGGCTTCTTCGACGGGGACGACGGCGGTCCAGATGCCGCCGTGTTCATGCGTCATGGGGACGTGGCCCCGGGCCGTGACCAGGCTCACGGATTCGGCCAGGTGCGCAAGGGTGCGAATGGTGACGAAACCGTCGTCGGTCAGGTGCGCGCCGAGCACCGAGTGCGGCGCATAGTAGGTGCCGTCGGAGACGCTTGCCAATACGCCCGCCTCAACGGGCAGGGGGGCAATCTTTTTCAGTCCCATTTCCACACTGCTTTCCCTTGATTCAAACAAATCCCGCACCGCGGTGACCGGCACCCAAACCCATTGGGGCCGGTTCTGCAATTCATAAACCACCTCATAGAGCGCCTTGTCCAGCCACAATGCCATGAAAAGCGTGGAGCCGGTTGCAATGCTGTCCGGCCAGCCGGCCTGGTAGCCGTCCCGGAACGCCGATGCGCAGGCTTTTTCCCACGCCCGCGCCGTGGCGGCGTCCACTTCCCCTCCGCCAACGGCATGGGCGGCCGCGTAGTCGAAGGAGCGCAGCATGCCCACCACGTCGCGCAGCGGGACATCCACCCGGCTCCGGTCCCCCAGGGGGCGCAGTGGTTCGCCCTCGAAGTCCAGGATGTACCACCGGCTGCTGCCCGCGTCCTGAACATGCATGAACTGGCCCAGATGCAGGTCGCCGTGAATGCGCTGCACGGCCGGCAATTCCCTCAGATGGCGCAGCTGTGCCACGACGTCGTTGAAGGCCGTGTCGTAGCGTCCGACCGCGGTGCGGGCCAGGCTCCAGGCCCACGTCAGGCGCCCGATGATGTCGTCCACGAACGCCCGCACGCCGGGCTCCGGCAGGCTGGCGGAGCCAAGGGACTTGCGCAGGCTGCCGTGCACCCGGCCCAGCGCGGTGCCCATCGCATGCGCCTGGGCGGTGAAGGAGTCCCCGGCCCGTGCCGCGGCGAGGGCAAGGTCCCAGCCGTCCCGGCCGTGGGCGATGAAGAGGTGCACCACGAGCAACGTTGTTGCGGACCCGGTCTCCCCGCCGAAGGTGGCGGCCGCCTGCAGTTCCGGCACAAAGTTGTTGCCGGCGGCGGCGAGCGCCCGGCCCAGTTCGACTTCGGGGTGGGGCCCGTGCTGGAGCACGCGGAAGATTTTTGCGATCATGGTCCGCCCGGCCAGGTCAAAGACCACCGAGGTGTTGGACTGTTCGGCGCCGATCACCCGGACGGCGGGCAGCGGGGCGGCGCTGGCCGCATCCGCCAGGGACGCGTTGTGCCAGGAGGTCACGGACGGGACCGCCGTGGTGCCGGCGAGCACCTCCAGCCAGGCGTCCAGGAAGGCGGGATCGGCGGGGGCGTCGTACACCCATGCTTCGCCGGTGTCCGGGCCGTCGCCGGGGGCGGGCCCGTCCACGGCGCACCGTCCTATCAGCGACGACGCCGGGACATCCGCCGGCTGCCGCGCGTGGAGGGCGACGGGGACCTGCAGCGTGACGCGCCGGCCGGCGTCGGACCCGTCACCGGCGGGCTCGACGGCGATGAACAGCACGCGGTACCGCACCCCCGGGCGGCGGCTTGGCAGCTCGACGCCGCCGGATATCCGCATCCGGGCGGCACTCCCCGCCGTGCCCTTAAGCGGGTACCAGCGCTGGCCGGGCAGCCAGCCCGTGAGCAGGTCCAGGAGCGAGCCGGCCATCAGTAGTCCTGGGCCGATCCGTCCAGGACCGGAAGGGCCTGGGTGTCGGTGGAGAGGACGTTGGAGGCGTGGGAGCGCACCCGCAGCCAAAAGAAGTCGTAGGAGCCCATGGTCAGCGTGATTTTGCCGTCATCGCTGATCCCGGGGAAGATGTCGTCGCCGAAGAGGTCGCGCAGGCCGCGGCCCGCCAGTCCGGGCAGGTGCAAGGTGGCCGCCGACGGGTGCTGGGACAAGTTGAAGACGCACAGCACCGATTCGGGTTTTTCCTCCTCCTCGTTGCCCACGGGGAGCACGCGCAAAAACGCCAGGACGGACTCGTGGGAGGAGGGGACGGGCTCGTACCGGCCCAGCCCAAACGCCGAGTGGGCCTTCCGGACGGCCAGGATTTGCCGGTTCCAGTGCAGGAGCGAACTGGCGTGGGCGGACTGGGCCTCGACGTTGACGTGGTTGTAGTGGTAGACGAGGGACTGGATCACGGGCAGGAACAGCTTGCCGGGGTCGGCGGCGGAAAACCCGGCGTTGCGGTCCGGGTTCCATTGCATGGGCGTACGGGAGGCGTCCCGGTCCGAGAGCCAGATGTTGTCCCCCATGCCGATTTCGTCGCCGTAGTACAGGAACGGGCTGCCCGGCAGGGCCAGCAACAAGGCGTTGATCAGCTCAATCTCGGCACGGGAGTTATCCAGCAGGGGTGCCAGCCGGCGTCGGATGCCAATGTTGGCGCGCATCCGCGAGTCCGGCGCGTACCAGCCCAACATGGCCTCGCGTTCCTCCGGCGTGACCATTTCCAGTGTCAGTTCGTCGTGGTTGCGCAGGAATGTCCCCCACTGGGCCCCGTGCGGGATGCCCGGGGTGGCGGCCATCGTGGCAATGATCGGGGCGGCCTTTTGGTCCCGCAGGGCGTAGTACAGGCGCGGCATGATGGGGAAGTGGAAGGCCATGTGGCATTCCGGGGCCTCCGGGGTGCCAAAGTAGTCCACCACGTCCGCGGGCATTTGGTTGGCCTCGGCGATGATGATCCGGCCGGGGAATTCCCGATCCATCATGGCCCGCAGGTCCGCCAAAAATTCGTGGGTGGCCGGCAGGTTCTCGCAATTGGTCCCGTCCTGGGCGTACAGGTAGGGGATCGCGTCGGCCCGGAAGCCGTCAATGCCCTGGCTGAGCCAAAACCTGACCACGTCAAAGATGGCCTCGCGCACGGCCGGGTTCTCAAAGTTTAAGTCCGGCTGGTGGCCAAAGAACCGGTGCCAGAAGAACTGCCGGCGGATGGGGTCGAACTTCCAGTTGGACTCCTCGCTGTCGATGAAGATGATGCGCGCGTCCAGGTTCAGCTGGTCGGTGTCGCTCCACAGGTAAAAGTCGCCGAACGGGCCGTCGGGGTCTTCCCGGGAGGCCTTGAACCAGGCGTGCTGGTCGGAGGTGTGGTTGATGGGCAGGTCCACGATGACGCGCACGCCGCGCTCATGCGCCTGCGCCACCAGGTTCTTGAAGTCGGTGACGGTGCCGTACTCATCCAGGACGGAGTAAAAGTCCCGCACGTCGTAGCCGCCGTCGAGCAGCGGCGAATCGTAGAACGGGGGCAGCCACAGGCAGTCGACCCCCAGCCATTGGAGGTAGTCCAGGCGGGCCATCAGGCCCGAAAAATCGCCGGAGCCGTCGCCGTTGGCGTCGGCGAAGCTCTGCACCAGCACCTCGTAGAAGACGGCCTTGCGGTACCAGTGCGGGTCGTGCTTGAGCCCGGGCGCGTTCAGGTTGAACTGCGGGGCGCTGCTGATGGGCGAGAAGGCCATGCCTACCTCCGCACGTGCAGGATGTGGGCCGGTTCCAGGTGGGCGTCGAGGCGAAAATAGTTTTGCTTGCCCCAGTTCCAGGTGGCGCCGGTAATGAGTTCGTCCACCAGGAAGGTCCCGTCCGGGGAGAGCCCGTCCAGGTCCAGGGCGTCCAGGTCCAGGGTGACCTGGCCTTCGCGCATGCTGTGCGGGTCGATGTTGATCACCACGATGATGGTGTCCTTCACGGCCGGGCCGCCGTCCGCCCCGGCGACGCTCTTGTGCTTGCTGAACACCAGCGTGGCCGGATCCGTGCTCTGGTGCAGGGTCAGGTTTTCCAGATCCAGCAGGGCCGGGTGGGCGCGGCGGATGCTGTTCAGCTTGGTCACGAAGGGGGCCAGCGACTTTCCGGCGGCCTCGGCGGCGGCAAAGTCCCGGGCCTTGTACTGGTATTTTTCGTTGTCGATGTTTTCCTCGGAGCCGGGCCGGGCCACGTGCTCGTACAGCTCGTACCCCGCATACATGCCCCACAGGGGGCTGCCGGTGGCGGCCAGGATGGCGCGAATCTTGAACGCGGCCGGGCCGCCGTACTGCAGGTACTCGGTGAGGATGTCCGGGGTGTTGACGAAGAAGTTGGGGCGGAAGTAGCCTGCGGAGACCCGGCTGACGTGGTGCAGGTATTCCTCAAGCTCCTCCTTGGTGTTCCGCCACGTGAAGTAGCTGTAGGACTGCTGGAACCCGGTCCGGCCCAGCGCGGCCATCATGGCCGGGCGGGTGAACGCCTCGGCCAGGAACACGACGTCCGGGCGTTCGGCGTTGACGGTGCCGATCAGCCACTCCCAGAACCAGACGGGCTTGGTGTGCGGGTTGTCGACCCGGAAGATGCGCACGCCGTGCCCAATCCACAACCGCACGATCCGCAGGATCTCCTCGGAGAGCCCCGCCGGGTCGTTGTCGAAGTTCAGCGGGTAGATGTCCTGGTACTTCTTGGGCGGGTTTTCCGCATAGGCAATGGTCCCGTCCACGCGGGTCGTGAACCATTCGGGGTGCTCCGTGGCCCAGGGATGGTCCGGCGCGCACTGCAACGCCAGGTCCAGGGCCACCTCCAGCCCCAGGTCGTTGGCCGCGGCCACGAAGGCGTCAAAGTCGGCGAAGCCGCCCAGGTCCGGGTGGATGGCGTCATGCCCGCCGTCGGCGGAGCCGATGGCCCAGGGCGACCCGGGATCGTCGGGCCCGGCCGTCAGCGAATTGTTGGGCCCCTTGCGGTTGACGGCGCCGATCGGGTGGATGGGCGGCAGGTACACCACGTCAAAGCCCATGGCCGCCACGGCCGGCAGGCGGCGGGCCGCCGTCGCGAAGGTCCCGCTGCGCCAGGCACCGGTGTCCGGGTTGCGCACCGCCCCCTCGGAGCGGGGGAAGAATTCATACCAGGCGCCGCGGCCGGCGGCATCGCGCTCCACCTGCAGGGGGTAGCTGCGGCTGCGTGTCACGTGCGCGCGCAGCGGATGGCGGGCGACGGCGGCACGCACCTGCGGGCCGGTGCCGGCGGCCAGGCGGTCGTTGGTATTGAGTGAGGCGTCCGCCAGGGTCTTGGCCGCGTGCTTGAAGGTCTTGGCGTCCTGCGGCGCCGGCGCGCTCTTGGCGGCCGCGGCCAGCAGCCGGGAACCCTCGGCGAGCATGACGTCGACGTCGACGCCGGCGTTGATCTTGACCTGGGAGTTGTGTTTCCAGGTGGCGTACAGGTCCGTCCAGCCTTCGACGGCAAACGACCACGCCCCCTCGAAGGCGGGCGTGAGCACCCCGGACCACCGGTCGGTCCCCTTGCCCAGGGGCGCCAGGGGCGTGCGCTGGGTTTCGGCGCCGGTGGGATCCAGCAGGACCGCCGTGGCCCCGATGGCATCGTGTCCCTCCCGGAAAACCACGGCACTGACCTGGATGTCGCCGCCGCGGACGGCCTTGGCGGGAAACCGGCCGTCCTCGATGACCGGCTGCAGCTCCGTGATGGGAATCCGGCCAAATCGCAGTCCGCGGGCCGGATCCGATTCCTGCCCCGGCCCCACCCGCTCCCCGGCGCCGTCCGTTCCGCCCCGCAGAGGTGCTGCGGTTGGTCCTGGTGCTGCTCGCCTCGAGGTAGTCACAAACTAGACGTTAGCGACTCCCGTCCCGGATTGCTAAGCCCTTCGCCGTTTTTGTGGGCAATTTGATTTTCCCCGGGTCTTCCCTGCGGGGGCGCGCCCGCTTCGTGACGCAACCACCCCCTTATGTGTCCGCAGCGGGCCAGGCTTAACGTTTGTGGGCTATTGTGACCGGCATGAAGGCCATTCGCAGATTCACCGTCCGCACCGTCGTTCCGGAACAAATCTCCGCGTTGCCGCGCCTGGCCATGAACCTGCGCTGGTCCTGGCACCTGCCCACGCGCAAGCTGTTTGAATCCCTGGACCCCCAATTGTGGGAGGCCGCCCAATCCGATCCCCTGGCCATGCTGGCCTCCATCTCCCGGGAGCAGTTGGCCGAGCTGGCCGCCGATCCCGCCGTGGTGGCGCGGGTCGAGGAGGCGGACCGCAGCCTCACCCGGTACCTGCAGGAGCCGCGCTGGTACCAGGGCCTGGGCGACGGCGCCCCGCAAACCATCGCCTACTTCTCCCCCGAGTTCGGCATCACGGAGGTCCTGCCCCAGTACTCCGGCGGCCTGGGCATCCTGGCCGGCGACCACCTGAAATCGGCCTCCGACCTCGGCGTGCCGTTGATCGGCGTCGGCCTGCTCTACCAGGCCGGGTACTTCAAGCAGTCCCTGTCCCGGGATGCCTGGCAGCAGGAGACGTACCCGCTGCTGGACCCGGACGCGCTGCCGCTGACGCTGCTGCGCGAGGAGGACGGCTCCCGCATCCAGATCTCGCTGCCGCTGCCGGAGGGCCGCCAGCTGCGCGCGCAGATCTGGCGGGCCGACGTCGGACGGGTGCCGCTGCTGCTGCTGGATTCCAATGTGGCCGAGAACGACGACGCCGCCCGCGGCGTGACCGACCGCCTCTACGGCGGGGGCGGGGACCACCGGCTGGCCCAGGAGCTCCTGCTGGGCATGGGCGGGGTGCGGGCGCTGCGCATCCACGCCCGGCTGACCGGCACGCCGGCGCCGGAGGTGTTCCACACCAATGAGGGCCACGCCGGCTTCCTGGGCATCGAACGCATCCGCGAGCTCATGGACCCGGCCATCACGGCGCACCCGCTGTCCTTCAGCGAGGCGCTGGCGGCGGGCCGGGCCTCCACCGTGTTCACCACGCACACCCCCGTCCCGGCCGGCATCGACCGGTTCCCCCGCAGCATGATCCGGCACTTCTTTGCCGGCGGCCTGGCCCCCGGCGTCCCGGTCGAGGAGATCCTGGCCCTGGGCGCGGAGAACTATGAGGGCGGCGATCCGGCGGTCTTCAACATGGCCGTCATGGGGCTGCGCCTGGCCCAGCGCGCCAACGGCGTGGCCAAGCTGCACGGGGTGGTCTCGCGCGAAATGTTCTCCGGCCTGTGGCACGGCTTTGACCACGACGACGTCCCCATCACCTCGGTGACCAACGGCGTCCACGTGCCGACCTGGGTGGACCCGCAACTGGCCGAACTGGCCACGGAACACTTTGGCGCGGACGTCCTGGACGGGCCGGACTGGGCCAAGATCTATGACATCGGCGACGCCGAGCTCTGGGCGTTGCGCCAGCGGCTGCGCGCGGCGCTGGTCACCGACGCCCGGCACCGCCTGCGGGCGTCCTGGAAGGAGCGCGGCGCGGCCGACGCCCAGCTGGGCTGGACCGACTCGGCCCTGGACCCGGACGTGTTGACCATCGGCTTTGCCCGCCGCGTGCCGACCTACAAGCGGTTGACCCTGATGCTGCGCGACCCCGCCCGCCTCAAGGCGCTGCTGCTGCACCCGGAGCATCCGATCCAGCTGGTGATCGCCGGCAAGTCGCACCCGGCCGACGACGCCGGCAAGAAGATGATCCAGGACCTGGTCCAGTTCACCGACGACCCCAAGGTCAGGCACCGGATCGTGTTCCTGCCCAACTACGACATCGCCATGGCCCGCACCCTGTTCCCCGGCTGTGACGTGTGGCTGAACAACCCGCTGCGCCCGCTGGAGGCCTGCGGCACCTCCGGCATGAAGGCGGCCATCAACGGTTCGCTCAACCTCTCCGTCATGGACGGCTGGTGGGATGAGCTCTACGACGGCGAAAACGGCTGGGCGATCCCCACGGCCAACCAGGGCACCAGCGACGAGGAGCGCGACGACATCGAGTCCGCCGCGCTGTACGAGCTGTTGGAAACCCAGGTGGCCCCGCGCTTCTACGGCGGCTCGGTGGCCGACGCCGCCGGTGCGGCCGGGCCGTCCCAGGTCTCCGGCGACGGGCCGCCGTCGCATTGGATTTCGATGATCAAGCACACGATCTCCCAGCTGGGCCCGGCCGTGTCCGCCGACCGGATGGTGCAGGAGTACGTGCGGCGCCTGTACCGGCCGGCCGCCGAGGCGGGCCGGGCGGTCCGGGCCGAGGACTACGCGGGCACCCGGGAGTTGGCCGCCTGGATCCGGCGCGTGCGCGCCGCCTGGGGCGGGGTCCGGGTGGAGCATGTGGAGTCCCACGGACTGGCCGACGAGCCGCAAATCGGCGAAGCCCTCCAGGTCCGGGCGCTGGTCCAGCTGGCCGGGCTGCGGCCCGAGGACGTCACGGTGAATGTGGTGTACGGGCGCGCCGAGGAGTCCGATGAGCTTAGCGACACCCGCATCCTGGACCTGGATTCCGTCTCCGAGCTGGGCTCGGGCCGGTACCAGTTTGCCGCGGACATGGTGATTGACCGCTCCGGCAGTTTTGGTTACGGCGTCCGGGTCCTGCCCCGGCACCCGGCCCTGGCCACCCCTGCCGAACTGGGCCTGATCGCCACCTCCTGACCCGACGGGCCCGGTCGGTCCGACGGGCCCGGCCGGCCCGGCCGGCCCGTGTCGCGCCTAGCCGGAGGGGAACTTGTGGCGGTACAGCTGGACCGTGTTGGCCGCCACGGCCACGAGCCCGCCGGCCGGGATCGGCTCCGGGGTGCGCGGCAGGACAAAGGTGGGTTCGCCGTCGTCGTCCCGTTCCGGACCGGCGGTGGTCATGCACAGCACATAGGGCGGCATCGCCGATGGCTCGGCGGAGGAATCGGCGGCGGTCGCGGCGGCACAGCGTGGGTTCGCCGGCAGCGTGACGTCCACGTCTGTGACGCCGGTGTTGAAGACGACCAGGCCGTCGACCTCGCCGTCGGGCGAGCCGACCAGCATGGTCAGGACGCGTTCGTGCGGGTTGGTCCAGCGCTCCGAGGTCATGGGCAGGCCGTCGGCCCCGTACCAGTGGATGAACGATTCTCCGTTGCGGAACGGGTAGCTGCTGGGCTGCACGGCCAGGAACTTCCTGCGGATCTGCACCAGCCGCCGGGTGGCCGCCAGCATGGTCCGGGCCTCGTCGTCCAGCGACCAGTCCAGCCAGGCGATCTCGTTGTCCTGGCAGTAGACGTTGTTGTTGCCGCCCTGGCTGCGAGCCAGTTCATCCCCGGCCGTGATCATGGGGACCCCGATCGAGAGCAGCAGCGTGGCCACGAGGTTGCGGGCCGTGCGGGCTCGGGCCGCCAGCGTTGCGGCGCTGTTGGTGATCCCCTCGACGCCGTGGTTCCAGCTGCGGTTGTCCCCGTGCCCGTCCCGGTTGCCTTCCTGGTTGTCCGCATTGTGTTTTTCGTTGTAGGCGGTCAGGTCGGCCAGGGTGAAGCCGTCGTGGGCGGTGATCAGGTTCACGGAGGCCATGGCGCCGCGCCCGGAGCCGGCAAACAGGTCCGCGGAGCCGCCCAGGGCGTCGCCGAACCGGGCCAGGCCCTGCCCGTGGTGGCCGGCCAGCAGGGCCGCACGGTCCCCCAGCCAAATGTCGCGCACATTGTCCCGGAAGGAATCGTTCCAGTCCGCCCAGCCGCCGGGGAAGTTGCCGGTCTGCCAGCCGCCGAAGCCGACGTCCCACGGCTCGGCGATCAGCTTGCTGCCGGAGAGGACGCCGTCCGTGGCGGCGGCCAGCAGGAACGGGTGCTGGTTGGTGAATTCGTGGACGCCATTGCGGGCCAGCGAGACCGCCAAGTCGAAGCGGAACCCGTCCACGTGGAATTCCTCCACCCAGTACCGCAGCGAGTCCATGGCCATCTTGATCACGTGCGGGTTGCCGAAGTTCAGCGTGTTCCCGCACCCGGTGGTGTCAACGTACTGGCCGTCGCGCATCCGGTAGTAGTGTTCCTCGGCGAGCCCGCGCCAGCTGAGGGTCGGCCCGTCCGCGCCCGCCTCCGCGGTGTGGTTGTACACGACGTCCAGGATCACCTCGATCCCGGCCGCGTGCAGCGCCTTGATCATGCCCTTGAGCTCGTCCCGGACGGCCTCGGGGCCGGCGGCCCGGGCCCTGGCACTGGCGTAGTCCACGTGCGGGGCAAAGAAGCCCAGCGTGTTGTAGCCCCAGTAGTTGCTCATGCCCGTGCCCTGTAGGTGGGGCTCATCGATGTGGAAGTGGATGGGCAAAAGCTCGACGGCGGTCACGCCGAGGTCCCGCAGGTGCCCGATCATCACCGGATGCGCCATGCCGGCGTAGCTTCCGCGGATGTCCTCGGGGATGCCGGGGTGCAGCTTGGTCTGCCCGCGCACGTGGGCCTCGTACAGCACGCTGTTGCGCCACTGGGTGGCGGGCCTGCGGTCCTCGCCCCAGTCAAAGGTGGATTGCATCCGGACGGACACGTACCGCGGCGCGCCGTCGGCGGCCGGCTGCTCGTCAATGTAGCGGCCGTAGGGGTCCAGGAGCAGTTGCACGGAGTCCAGGTCGACCCGCATGGGGTCCCCGGATTCCGTGCCCGCGCCCGTGCCCGCGCCCGTGTAGAAGCCGTAGCGGCTGCCCACGGGCATGTCCGCGATCATCCCGTGGTGCACGCCGTCGGTGACGTCGGGCAGGCGCACGGCCTTCCAGTTCCCGCCCGGGGGCTGGTAGCACAGCACCACATGGTGGAAGGAGGGCGAATACACGGCGACGTTGGCCGCCGTCGATCCGTGGTCCCCGGACATGCCGCTGACCCCCAGCGGAAAACGGCGCGACAGGGCCGCCCCCAGGGTGCCGATGGCCTCAACGACGGTGACGGACATGGCTAGGCCTGGGGGGCCCGCTGTTTCGAGATTTCGTAGAGGCTGATGCCCACCGCCATTGAGGCGTTGAGGGATTCCATGGCCGAGTTGATCGGAATGGAGACAATCTGGTCGCAGTTCTCCCGGACCAGGCGGGAGAGGCCCTTGCCCTCGGAGCCGACCACCAGGCACACGGGGTCCGTGGCGAGGCTGAGGTTGGGCAGCGAGACGTCGCCGTCGCCGTCGAGCCCCAGCACAAAGTAGCCCATGTCCTGGAAGGCGCCAATGGCGCGGTTGAGATTGGGGGCCTTGACGACCGGCACGCGCACGGCGGCGCCGGCGCTGGTCTTCCAGGCCGCCGCGGTGACGCCGGCGCTGCGGCGTTCCGGGATGACGACGGCGTGGCCGGAGAACGCGGACACGCTGCGGATGATGGCGCCCAGGTTGCGGGTGTCGGTGATGCCGTCCAGGGCCACGATCAGCGGGGCGTTGGCAATGTGGCCCTTCTTCCAGGCGGCCATGACCTCCTGGGCCTTGTCGACCGCGTCCCCGTACTCGTACGGGGGAATCTGCAGCACCAGGCCCTGGTGAACGGCGTCCTCGGTGAGGCGGTCCAGCTCCGGCTTGTGCGCCTCCATCAGGGGGATGCCGCGTTCGGTGGCGAGCTTCAGGGACTCCCGGACGCGCTCGTCCATGTCCACGCGGACGGCCACGTACAGCGCCTTGGCCGGGATGCCGGCACGCAGCGCCTCCACGACCGAGTTGCGCCCGGTGACCAGTTCCTCGGTGGCGCGACCCTTGGGGCCGGTGCGGGGGCGGGCGGGGCGGCCGGCGTCGACGCGCTTTGCGGCCGAACGCTCGGCGAGCTGCTGGTTCTTGTGCGCCTTGTGATAGGTGCGCTCGGTGGCCTTGGGCGTGGGGCCCTTGCCTTCGAGTGCCTTGCGGCCATGACCTCCCGTGCCGACACTGGGGCCCTTCTTGAGCTTGCGCACTGCGCCGGAGCGTGAATTTTTGGCCATGGTAAAACCCTTACGATTGGTGCGGCGCCGTGACTTCAGCGGGCCCGAAGACGTTAAACAAATATTTCCGTGAGCGCGCTTGAGGCTCACGGCAGGACGGGATCGTGCTGACCCGTAAGGAATAGTTTACGGCCTCCGGGCGCAAACCATGGTACGGCCCGCTCGCCGGGCCCGCCCACGGGCCTCGGAGGCGGGCGACGGAGCGGGCCAGGGTGGGGGCCGGGTGGGGCTACCGGCGCAG
Source organism: Specibacter sp. RAF43 (assembly GCF_052114065.1). Classification (NCBI taxonomy): domain Bacteria; kingdom Bacillati; phylum Actinomycetota; class Actinomycetes; order Micrococcales; family Micrococcaceae; genus Specibacter; species Specibacter sp. RAF43. Next base: position 14,220 of record NZ_JBFREA010000008.1, read on the forward strand.
GGTCCAGGTGGATCCGGTGGCCGAGTCCGCAATCTCGATGCCCGCGGCCGCCAGGGTGTCCCGGATCCGGTCCGACTCCGCCCAGTTCTTTTCCGTCCGGGCCCGGGCCCGGTCCGCCAGCCGGGCCGAGACGAGCACGTCCAGGGCGGCGGTCTCGGCGGCCGAGCCGCCGGCGCGGGCCCACCGCTCCTCGAGCGGGTTGATGCCCAGGGCCGAGGTCATGCCGACCGCGGCCGCCAGCGCGTGGAGGGTCCCGGCGTCGTCCCGGTGCGCCAGGGCGGTGTTGCCGGCCCGGACGGTTTCGTGCAGCACGGCGAGAGCGGCGGGGATGTTCAGGTCGTCGTCCATGGCCGCGCCAAAGGCGTCCGGGATCGTGGCGGCCAGCTCCGGGCCGCCGTCGGGGACCACCTGGGCAATGGCGGCATGCAGGAACGTTTCAATGCGTTCGACGGCGGCCGCGGCCTCCGTCAGGGAGGTGGGCCGGTAGTCCAGGACGGAGCGGTAGTGGGCCTGGCCCAGGTAGTAGCGGACCACGAGCGGGCGGGCCAGTTCCAGCATGTGGGCGGGGTTGATGGTGTTGCCGATGGACTTGGACATTTTTTCACCCTCGTAGGTGACCATGCCGTTGTGCATCCAAAAGTTCGCGAAGCCGTGGCCGGCGGCCTGCGACTGCGCCATCTCGTTCTCATGGTGCGGAAAGCGCAGGTCCAGGCCGCCGCCGTGGATGTCAAAGTCGGTGCCAAGGTACTTGGTGACCATGGCCGAGCACTCCAGGTGCCAGCCGGGGCGGCCGGCGCCCCAGGGGGAGGCCCAGCTGGCCGTCTCCGGTTCGCCGTCCTTGTGCCCCTTCCACAGGGCAAAGTCGCGGGGGTCCTTCTTGCCGCGCGGATCGGCGTCCGGGGCGGCCTGCATGTCGTCGATGTTTTGCCGGGTCAGGGAACCGTACTTGGCCCAGGAGCGCACGTCGAAGTAGACGTCGCTGGAGTCATCCAGGGCCGGGTAGGCGTGGCCGCGCTCGATGAGCTCGGCGATGAGCGCGTGCATCTCCGGGATGTGGCCGGTGGCGCGGGGCTCATAGGTGGGCTTGAGGATGCCCAGGGCGTCGTAGGCGTCCTCGAAGGCCTGCTCAAAGCGGTACGCCAAAGCCCACCACGGCTCGTTGTTTTCGGCGGCCTTGAGCAGGATCTTGTCGTCGATGTCCGTCACATTGCGCACCACGGTGACCGCCAGCCCGCGGGCCGTCAGCCACCGGGTCAGCTGGTCGAACGCGAGGGCGGAGCGGACATGGCCGATGTGCGGTTCGCCCTGCACGGTGGCGCCGCAGTAGTACAACGACGCCGTCCCGTCCCGGAGCGGGACAAAGTCGCGGACGGCGGCGGTGGCGGAATCATAAAATCGCAGGGTCACGGCTCTAGATTATCCTCTCGGGCGGTGGGCCGGCGGACGGTTTGCACCACCAGGGCGGTGGCCACGGCGGCAATGCCGTCCCCGCGCCCGGGGAAGCCGAGGTGGTCGGAGGTGGTGGCGCTGACGGATACGGAGGCCCCGGCCGCCCGGGTCAGGGCCGCCTCCGCCTCCCGGCGGCGGGGGGCGAATGTGGGCCGGTTGCCCACGAACTGGACCGCGATGTTGCCAATCTCAAACCCGGCGTCGCGCACGATCCGGGCGGCCGCGGCCAGCAGCGTCACCCCGCTGGCGCCTTTGTATTCTGGCCGGTCGGTGCCAAAGTGCGTGCCGAGATCGCCCACGCCCGCGGCGGAAAATAGGGCGTCGGCGGCCGCATGCGCCACGGCGTCGCCGTCGGAATGGCCGGTGAGCCCGCGCTCTCCCTCCCAGAACAGCCCGGCCAGCCACAACGGCGCGGGCGGCTCGCCCGGGGCGCCGTCGGGGGCGAAGGCGTGGATGTCGACGCCGATCCCGGTCCGGGGCAGGGCGGGCTCCTGCGCCCCGCTCATCCCTCGACCCAGCGCGGGCGCAGCGGGCCCGCCAGCATGGCCTCGGCCAGCAGCAGGTCGGTGGGAGTGGTGATCTTCAGGCTGTGCGTGGACCCCTGGACGACGTACACGTCCTCACCGATGGCCTCCACCAGCATGGCGTCGTCGGTGATCTCGGCGGCAGCCGCGGCGTCCAGCGTTGCGGCATGGGCATGGGCCTTCCGCAGCGTGGCCAGCTCGAAGCCCTGCGGGGTTTGCACGGCGCGCAGCCGGTTGCGGGCCGGCGTGCCGGAGACCCGTTCGACGCCGGCCCCCGTGTTGGGTAGCCCGGCCGGGACCACGGTCTTGATGGTGTCCACGACGGCCAGGGCCGGGATCACGGCCTTGGCGCCGTCCCGCAGGGCCGCCGTGACCCGGTCAAACACGCCCGACGGCGCCAGCGGCCGGGCGGCGTCGTGGATCAGGACCGTGGTGACGGCGTCGCCGAGCATTTCCAGGGCCGCCCGCACGGACGCCGACCGGTCCGCGCCGCCGTCCACGACGGACCAGGCGAGGCCGGTGTCCTCCCCCACCTCGGCGGCCAGGATCTGGCACAGCTCGCGCAGCTCGTCGTCCCCGGCCGGGACGGCGATCACAATGTGGCCGGCGACGCCGGCCTGGACCACGCCGCGGACGGCGTGGGCCAGCATCGGCTCCCCGCCCAGCGGCACCTTTGCCTTCGGCATGCCGTGGCCCAGGCGCTCCCCGGAGCCGGCCGCGACGATCACGACGGCACATGTGCCATTTTTCGCCTCAATCATGCCCCTAGCGTAGCCCGGGACGCTCCTGAAGCGGGGCGGACGCTCGAGGAGCGGACGCGACGGAACCCCGGCACCGTGGGGTGCCGGGGTTCCGGTCAAGCATTTCTCACGTCGTGAGGGGCGCGGGACGTCCGTTAGGAGGCCAGAACCTCGTCCAGGACCTCGGCTGCCTTGTCCTCGTCCGTCTTTTCCGCCAGTGCCAGCTCGGAAATGAGGATCTGGCGGGCCTTGGCGAGCATTCGCTTTTCGCCGGCCGACAAGCCGCGGTCGTGATCGCGGCGCCACAGGTCGCGAACGACCTCGGCTACCTTGATGACGTCGCCGGACGCCAATTTTTCCAGATTTGCCTTGTATCGGCGGGACCAGTTGGTGGGCTCCTCCGTGAACTCGGCCCGGAGCACTTCGAACACGTGCTCCAGTCCTTCCTTCCCGACAACGTCGCGAACCCCGACCAGGTCCACGTTTTCCGCGGGAACTTCAATCGTCAGATCCCCCTGGGCAACCTTGAGCTTGAGATACATCTTTTCTTCACCCCGGACGGTGCGCATCTTGATCTCTTCGATCTTTGCCGCACCATGGTGTGGGTAAACTACTGTCTCGCCGACCTCAAAAAGCATGTGGATTCTCCCTTTCCAATAGGCCTAGTTTACCACGTTTAACCGGCCTCTCCCTTGAGTTTCCGCAGGTCAGCGCCGCCTCGGGCTACGCTGAGCGCGCAATTGTTCCAGCGAGTGGAGATTTTGCCGCGCCCTTGACTATTGGCCCATTTGGTGCAGTGGCCTCCCGGGCATGTGACGGCGCCCACTCCCGGGCGCCGCAGGTGGAAGCACGTTTTGGGCAAATTTGCGGATATGGTGGTCTGTAGATATTTCTGACCTTTCCCATGAGGAGTTACTGACGTGAGAATCGCTGCCGGCATCCGCGCAACCCATCGTGCACAGCGCCTGAGCCTGATCGCCGCCATCGGCGTGGGCGCCCTGGCGTTCACCGGCTGCAGTGCCATCAACCAGCAAAGCACCACCATGGTCTATTCCGCCTCCGACGGTGTGCGCCTGGACATGGGCCCACTGGAGCTGCGCAACATGCTCATCGTCTCCGAGGGCGCCGACGCGCCCGGTCGCGTCGCCGGGACCCTGTACAACACCTCCAAGACGGACATCACGCTGACCATCAGCGGCGCCCAGGGGTCGCAGACCGACGTGGCCATCAAGTCCCGCTCCCACGTGGTCCTCAACGCCGCCGGGGAAGCGGCGATCCTGGACACGGTGAAGGCCCCGGCCGGCGCCGTCGAAACCATCACGTTGCGCCAATCCGGCGACTCGGAGTCCGCCGAGCTGCGGGTGCCCGTCCTGGACGGCACGCTAGCCGAATACAAGTCCCTCGTGCCGACGGCAACGCCCACCCCGTAGTTCATGGGCCGCAAGGCAAATGGGCCGCAAGGCTGATGGGAAGGGCCGGCAAGCTCCCGTGGAGCTGGCCGGCCCTTCCCCTTGGTCCGCCCGCGGCGGCCGGGCTCAGGGCTCGAACTTGTAGCCCAGGCCGCGGACCGTCACCAGGTGCCGCGGCGCGGCCGGGTCCGGCTCAATCTTGCTGCGGATGCGCTTGACGTGGACGTCGAGGGTCTTGGTGTCGCCCACATAGTCGGCACCCCAGACCCGGTCGATCAGCTGGCCTCGGGTCAGCACCCGCCCGGCGTTGCGCAGCAGCATTTCCAGGAGTTCAAATTCCTTCAACGGGAAGGCGACGCCCTCTCCGTGCACCGTCACCACGTGCCGCTCCACGTCCATCCGCACCGGACCGGCGTGCACCGTGCCGCTGAGCAGCTCCTCCGGCTCGCCCTGCCGGCGCAGCACCGCACGGATGCGGGCAATGAGCTCACGCGAGGAATACGGCTTGGTCACGTAGTCGTCGGCACCCAACTCCAGGCCCACCACCTTGTCGATCTCCGAGTCCTTGGCCGTGAGCATGATGACGGGGACGTTGGAGCGCAGGCGCAGGTGCTTGCACACCTCGGTGCCGCTCATGCCCGGCAGCTGCAGGTCCAGGAGCACCAGGTCGGCGCCGCTGCGCTCAAAGGCCACCAGGGCGTCCAGGCCGTTGTCCGCCACCTCCACCTCGTACCCTTCCCGGCCCAGGAGAAAGGACAGGGGGTCGCTGATGGATTCTTCGTCTTCAACTATCAAGATGCGACTCACGCGCGGTAACTCCTTGGGTTCGGCCTTGGTTCGACGGCGGCGGGCAGATCCGGGCCGCCGTCGTTGGTCACTTCGGTTAGCTTCGGCAGCCGCACGGTGAACGTGGAGCCGGTCCGGGGCGCGGACCACAACGTCACTTCGCCCCCGTGGTTGCCCACAATGTGCTTGACGATGCTCAGGCCCAGCCCGGTCCCGCCGGTGTGGCGCGAGCGGGCCGAATCCACCCGGTAGAAGCGCTCGAACACCCGTTCCTGGTCCTCCGGGCTCATGCCGTCGCCCTGGTCGGAGACGCTGACCGAGACGACGCCGTCGCTCACCTGCAGCCCCACCCCCACCTGGGTGTTTTCCGGGGAATAGCGCACCGCGTTATCGATCAGGTTGCGCAGCGCGGTCACCAGTTGCGAGCGGTCCCCGTACACAGGCGCCGGGATGGCCGGGCCCACCGCCAGGTTGATGTTCTTGCTCAGCGCGGGCAGCCGGGACCGGTCCACGGCCTCGGTGATGACGGCGTTCATGTCCACCTCCGTGCCGGCCTGGCCCAGATCCTTGCTTTGCAGCCGGGAGAGCTCAATGATGTCCTGGACCAGGGCGGCCAGCCGGGCGGATTCGGTGATCATCCGGGAGGCAAAGCGGCGGACGGCCACCTCGTCGTCCGGGGACGCCTCCAGCGCCTCGGCAAGCAGGGAAATGGCGCCCACGGGGGTCTTCAACTCGTGCGAGACGTTGGCCACGAAGTCGTTGCGGACGGCCTCCGTGCGGGCAATTTCGGTGCGGTCATCGGCGAGCAGGAGGATGTATTCCTCGCCCAGCGGGGCCACCCGGACCTGGACCACCATGGTGCCCGGGCCCACGCCCCCGGCGCCGCCCGTGGCCACGGTTCCGGCGCCGGCGCCGGGCTCCCCCGGCGTCGCCGCTCCGGGCAGGGCGCCGCGGGGCAGCACCAGGTCCCGTTCCTCGATGACCCCGTCCCGGCGGACCCGCTGGGCCAAATCCACCAGCTCCTGGTGGACCACCGTGTGCCCCCGAACCAGCCCATAGGCGTAGGCGCCGGGGCTGGCGCGGACCACGCCGTCGACAATGTCCATGACGATGAACGCCTTGCCCACCACCGACAGGACCTCGGCGGAGCCATCCGGCAGCGCCGGTTCGCGGACGTCGATGGTTCGCCGCCGGGCCCGTTCGCTGGCGCTGAAGGCGAGCATGCCAAAGACACCCAACGCCAGGCCCATCAGGCCGGCGACAACTCCCATCAGCAAAGGGTTCACAGCCCAAGCCTATGCGCAGATCGGCCGCGCTCACCTCAATGTTCCCCACTTGGGCCGCCGTTCAACCAACGTTCATCTTCCCGTGCCGTCATGTTCATCCCGGCATGGGATGCTGGGGCAAGAATCGAGCCCTCTGCCGACAGGGGCTGCCCATGAAAGGACACACTGTGCGCAAAGTTTTCCAGGCCGAACTCCACCAGATCGGGGAGGGCCTGCTTGAGATTTCCACCCTGGTGCGCGAGGCCATTGAAAAGTCCACCGCGGCCTTTGCCGCGGCGGACCTGGAATCGGCACAGGAGGTGATTGCCGCCGATGCCCGCATCGACTTCCTCCAAAACGATTTGGACGAACGGGCCATCGACGTGCTTGCACTGCAGGGCCCGGTGGCCAGCGACCTGCGCATGATCGTGGGCTCGCTGCGCATGAGCGCCTCCCTGGAGCGCATGGGGGACCTGGCCCGCCACATCTCCCAGCTGACCCGCCTGCGCTACCCGAACAACGTCATCCCGGCGTCACTGACGGCGACGTTCGCGGAGCTGGCCCGGCTGGACATCCTCATCGCGGAGAAGGTCACCGATCTGCTGGAGAGCCGGGACCTGGAACTGGTCAACGACATCATGGCCGCCAAGGCGGAGATCAGCAAGCTGCACAAGACGGTGTTCCACACCATGGGCTCCCCCGACTGGCGGGAAACCCCGTCCACGACCGTGGATGTCACCCTGGCCAGCCGCTACTTTGAGCGCTTCGGCGACCACGGCGTCTCCGTGGCCCGCAAGGTGTCCTACCTGGTCACCGGCGAATGGCAGCCCGAGGACTTCCTGRCCGGCTACCTCGCGTTTAAGCTACTTCTTGCCCTGGTTGGCGACGGCCAGGATGGAGGCCGCGGCGGCCTCCGGGTCAAGGTATGTGCCCCCGGGGGTGACGGGGGTGAAGTCCTCGTCCAGCTCGTAGACCAGCGGGATGCCCGTGGGGATGTTCAGGGAGGCGATGGCCTCATCGGAGATGCCGTCCAGATGCTTGACCAGGGCGCGCAGCGAGTTGCCGTGGGCCGTGACCAGGACCGTCTTGCCGGCCTTGAGGTCTTCCTTGATGTCCGACTCCCAGTACGGCAGCAGGCGGAGCAGGACGTCCTTGAGGCACTCGGTGCGCGGCATTGCGTCCCCGAGCCCGGCGTACCGGGGGTCGTTGACCTGGGAGAATTCGCTGTCGTCGGGGAGCGCCGGCGGCGGGGTGTCGTAGCTGCGGCGCCACTGCATGAACTGCTCTTCACCGTATTCGGCCAGCGTCTGGGCCTTGTCCTTCCCCTGCAGCGCGCCGTAGTGGCGTTCGTTCAGGCGCCAGTCACGCTTGACGTCGATCCAGCCGCGGTCCGCCCGATCCAGGGCCAGGTTGGCCGTGTTGATGGCACGCTTCAGGCGCGAGGTGTAGAGCACGTCGGGGAGGACGTTGTGCTCCACCAGCAGCTCTCCGCCGCGCACGGCCTCGGTGCGGCCCTGGTCGTTGAGGTCAACGTCCACCCAGCCGGTAAAAAGGTTCTTGGCGTTCCACTCACTATGGCCGTGGCGGAGCAAAATCAGCGTATAAGTCATGGTTTCATCCTACTGGCAGGCACTCTGCGGGCCGGAAACGGGCCGAAATGCTACGCTGCTTCCCCTCTGCGCCAACCTCATGCCACGGGTGCCGCATAGGGGAACACCGCCGGCGTGAGCCTCGCCACGAAAGTTGCGGCCGCGCCGAAGTCAGCAATTACCCTTGACAAGTGGTTCAACGCGCCCAAAGGGTCAAAAAAGTTTCCACCGGCCCTGCACGACGCGACACCGAGTCGCGTGCTGCCGGCCGGCCCCGCAACAAACCCTTTGGCAATGTCACCCGCGGCACCACCAACCCGAACCGCCTGCGCCGGGTGGATCGCTGGCTGGCGGGCCCGGAGGCCTGGCGCCTGGCCACGGAGGCCGCCCCGCTGGTCGTCGACCTCGGCTACGGCGGCTCCCCCGCCACCGCCGTGGAACTGTACCAGCGCATCCACGCCGTGTGCCCGGCCGCGCATGTCACCGGCATCGAAATTGAACCGGCCCGGGTGCAGGGCGCCAAGGCGCTGGAGCACGCCGGACTGGACTTTCGGGTGGGCGGCTTTGAAATCCCGGTCCCGGGCCAGGCCACCATGGTCCGCGCCTTCAACGTGCTGCGCCAGTACGACGAGGCGGATGTGCGGTTGATCTGGGCCATCGTATGTTCCCGGCTCTCGCCCCACGGCCTCTTCGTGGACGGAACCTGTGATGAGATCGGCCGGCGGAGCACCTGGGTGGCCCTGGATCCCGGCGGCCCGCAATCGCTGACCATCTCCCTGCGGTTTGGCGCCTTCGAGCGGCCCTCGGATGTGGCCGAGCGCCTGCCCAAGGCACTCATCCATCACAATGTTCCCGGCGAGAAGATCCACGCGTTCCTGCAGGCCCTGGATCAGCAGTGGCTGGCGAGCGCACCGCTGGCGTCGTTTGGGAACCGCCAGCGCTGGCTGTTGATGTGCCACCGCATGTTCGACGCCGGCTGGCCCATCACGCGCGCGCCGTCCCGCTGGCGCTTGGGAGAATTAACCGTGGCGTGGGCCGCCGTCGACCCGGGCTAGCAGCGGGCAGCTACCAGGAGGAGCCGCGGTTTTGCCGGCCCGTGCCGCGCCCGCGCACTTCCTGCAGCGCCGGGCGGACGTCGGCCAGGTAGACGCCGGCCACGGTGGCCCCGGCCAGGTTGAAGAGCATGCCCATGCCCATGGACGGGACCGACAGGGTCATCACCGGACCCAGCAGGTAGACGAAGCCAAAGAACGCGGAAACACCGGTCAGGCCGCCCCAGAATGCCTTGGTCCGCTTGTAGACGCGCTGAAAATCGGTGGTCGGTGTGCGCAGGCAGTCGCTCAGGGCCCACACTTGCACGCCAAGCGCCACGGCGCCCAGGGCCACCAGGATGAGGAATGTTGCAGCGTTCAAGAGAGTGGTCACCCACCCAGCCTACCGTGGACCGGCCGCAATCAATATGCCGGTTTTGCCGGAATTATCCGGCCGCGGCGACCACGTCCAGCGCCCGCGCCAGATCGTTCCACAGGTCCTCGACGTTTTCGATGCCCACGCTCAGGCGGAGCAGGTTAACGGGGACCGATGCGGGCTCGTTGGCGTGCCGGCGCCGGCGCTCAATCAGCGACTCCACCCCGCCCAGCGACGTGGCCGGGGTCCACAGCCGCAACGCACCGACCAAGGTATTGGCGGCTTCCTCCCCGCCCGCCACCTCGATGCATAGGACGGAGCCGAACCCGAGCATTTGGGCCTTGGCGCGCTGGTGACCGGGATCGGCGTCGAGCCCGGGGAACAAGACGCGATCGACGCCGTCGTGCGTCTCCAGCCGCCGCGCCAGCTCCAGCGCACTCGCCTGCGCCCGCTCCACCCGCAGGGCCAGGGTCCGCAGGCCGCGCAGGGCCAGCCAGGACTCGAACGGGCCGGCGATGGCGCCGTGGATGGAGCGGTAGTGGAGCAGCGTGTGGCGCAGCGCCGGGTCGGAGGTGATCAGCGCGCCCAGGATGACGTCCGAATGCCCGGCCAGGTACTTGGTGACCGAGTGCAGGACGACGTCGCTGCCCAGCTCCAGCGGCTTTTGCACCAGCGGCGTGGAGAAGGTGTTGTCCGTGACGACGACGGCGCCCACGGCCCGGGCGGAGCGGCACAGGACATGGAGGTCGGCCACCTCCAGCATCGGGTTCGTGGGGCTCTCCAGCCACAGCATGTCCGCGGCCTTCTCACCCGAACCGGTCAGGGCCGCGATGACCTCGTCATTGTTCGCGATGTCCACCATGCGCAGGCTGAACAGGCCCTTTGCCGCCTGCTCCTGGGCCATGACCAGGGCCCCCTGGTAGGAATGCCTGGGCATCACCAGGACGCCGCCGGTGGGGATCAGCGACAGCGCCGCCGACACCGCGGCGAGGCCGGAGGCAAAGAGCAGCCCCGGCAGGGTGGCGCCCTCCAGCGCGGACAGGGCCTCCTCCAGCGGGTCCCAGGTGGGGTTGGAGTAGCGACCATAGGCCCGGTCCCCGTCCACCACGACGCCGGTGCCGACGTAGGTTGAGGACAGCACGATCGGCGGGTTGACCGCGGCGTCGTGCTCGCGGGCGGGCCGCCCGGAGGTCACCGCCACGGTTTCCGGGCTGAGCTGATCGGGGTGCGAGGAAGGTTCGAGGGTCATACCCTCCAGATTAGTGCGCCACGTCACGAGCCCGTAATCTCGCGACACGTGCCTGTGGATAAGGACGGGCAAGTGTCCAGCCAGGGCCGGTAGGCTGGTGCTGTGACATTGCCACCTTCCCCGCCTGCGGGCCTGTTCATCGCCTTTGAGGGCGGCGACGGGGCCGGTAAATCCACCCAGGCCGCCCTGCTGACCGCTGCCCTGCGCGCGGACGGCCATGTGGTGCTGCGCACCCGCGAGCCCGGCGGCACGCCCGTCGGTGAAAAACTGCGCTCCCTGGTGCTGGACCACGGCCAGGGCGAGATTGACGCCCGCTGCGAGGCCCTCATCTTTGCCGCCGCCCGCGCCGCCCACACCGCCCAGGTCATCGCCCCCGCCGTGGCGCGCGGGGAGATCGTCATCAGCGACCGCTACATCGACTCCTCGATCGCGTACCAGGGCGCCGGCCGCGGCCTGGGCACCGCCGCGGTGCGCCAACTCAACGAGTGGGCCACCGAGGGACTCTGGCCGGATTTGACCGTGCTCCTGGACGTCACGCCGGAGGACGGGCGCGATCGCCGCACCGCCGCCGACGCGGCCGAGGACCGGCTGGAATCGGAGCCCGACGACTTCCACGCCGATATTCGCCATTCCTTCCTGGAGCTGGCCGCCGCCCACCCGGAGCGGTACCTGGTCCTGGCGGCGCGGCTGCCGATTCCCGAGTTGGCGGCCGCCATCCACGCCCGGGTCCTCGCGCTCCGCGCACGGCTTGGGGCCGGTCGAACATGAGCGTCTGGGTTGATCTGCAGGGGCAGGGCAGTGTGGTGGAGCAGCTGCGGCGCGCCGCCCAATCCGGCAGCCCCACCCATGCCTGGCTGATCACCGGGCCGCCCGGCTCGGGCCGGTCCAACGCGGCGCTGGCGTTTGCGGCCGCCCTGGTGTGCGATCGCCCGAACCCCGCGGAGCGCGGCTGCGGCGCGTGCAAGGCCTGCCACACCACACTGGCCGGAACCCACGCGGACGTCACCTTCATCGCCACGGAAAAAACCACCATCGCCATCGACGAGGCCCGCGAGCTGGTCCGCAAGGCCCACGACAGTCCGTCCTCGGCACGCTGGCGGGTCATGGTCGTCGGCGACGCCGACCGGATGACCGAGCGCACCACCAACGTGCTGCTCAAGGCCATCGAGGAGCCGCCGCCGCGCACCATCTGGATCCTGTGCGCCCCCAGCCCGGCCGACGTCCTGGTCACCATCCGCTCGCGCTGCCGGACCCTGACGCTGCGCCTGCCGCCCGTGGCGGATGTGGCCGCCCTGCTGGTGCGCCGCGACGGCGTGGACCCCGCACTTGCCCTTCAGGCCGCCCGCGCCGCACAGAGCCACATCGGCATTGCCCGCCGCCTGGCCACCGATGCCGGCGCCCGCGAACGCCGCGACGCCATTGTCCGGATCCCGCTGGCCCTGCGGGACGTCACGGCCGCCGTGCTGGCGGCCGGCTCGCTGCTGGACCTGGCCCAGGCCGAGGCCGGCGCCTCCAACGAGGAACGCGACGTGGTGGAAAAGGCCAAGCTCCTGACCTCGCTCGGCGCCCCCGAAACCGGCGCCCTGCCACCGCCCATGCGTGCCCAGGTCCGGGCCCTTGAGGAGGATCAAAAGCGCCGCTCCAAGCGCTCCGTGACCGACCAGCTGGACCGCGCCCTGACGGATCTGCTCTCCTTTTACCGGGATGCGCTGGTGCTTCAGCTGGCCGCGCGCGCCGCGTCCGCCGTCGAGCCCGGAACTCCGGCCGGCGGGGCCGTCGAGCTGGTCAACGAGCCGCTGCGCGAAGCGCTGTACGACTTTTCCGCCCGCACCCGGCCGGAGGTGACGCTGGCCCGGATGGACGCGATCAACACCGTCCGCCGGCGCCTGACCACGACCAACGTTTCCCCGCTGCTGGCCCTTGAGGCCATGGCCGTCAGCCTGCTCTAACTTGTGAAGGATCTTTCGATGCCCGCTGCCCGCACCGTACGACGCCGGCCCCGCCGCCGCCGCGGCCTGCTCACCGCCGCCGCGGCAACGGTGGGAGCCCTGCTGCTCGCCTCGTGTTCCGCCCTGGCGCCCGCCCCGTCCACGACGGTCATGTCGACCGCGGACTCGGCGATCATCGGGCCCGTCGAGGCCGAACTGCACAGCTACTACGCCCAGACCGTCACCTGGACCGCGTGCAACGGCGGCTTCCAGTGCACCAAGGTGGAGGTGCCCATGGACTACGCCAAGCCAATGGGCGCCTCGATCAAGCTGGCCGTCACGCGGCTGCCGGCCAGCGGGAAACGGCTCGGGGCGATGCTGATCAACCCGGGCGGGCCCGGGGCCTCCGGGGTGGATCTGGCCAAGGACGGCGCGAAATCCTACTTTTCGCCCAAGCTCCGGGCCGCGTACGACATTGTGGGGTTTGACCCGCGCGGGGTGCAGCGCTCCGCGCCGGTGAAGTGCCAGACGGACGCCCAGATGGATGCCGAACGGCAGGAATCCTTCAACCTGGCCCTGGATGCGGACCTGCGGCGCGCCGAGGAGCGCACGCGCGAGGACGTCGCCGCCTGCGTGAAGAATTCCGGGCCCGCGCTGGCGCACGTGGACACGGTCAGTTCCGCCCGTGACATGGACATCCTGCGGGCCGTCTCGGGCGATCCCAAGCTCAATTACATGGGGTTCTCCTACGGCACCAAGCTGGGCGCCACCTATGCCGGACTGTTCCCGGGCCGGGTAGGGAAGATGTCCCTCGACGGGGCACTGGATCCGTCCCTGGACATCGACCAGGTGTCGCTGGGGCAGGCCGTGGGCTTTGAAAACGCCTTGCGGGCCTGGGCGGGGGAATGCCTGGGCACCGCGGACTGCCCGGTCACCGGAACCGTGGATGCGGCGATGAAGCAGATCCGGGACCTCAACGCCGTCTACGAGGAAACGCCCCAGCGCGCCAATGAGGGGCGCCTGGTCACCGGGACGGAGTTTACGAACGCCCTGGCCTTCGCCATGTACTCGACGGACCTGTGGGAGCCGCTGACGGGGGCGCTCAAGCGCGCCTTTGCCGGCGACGCCTCGGGAATGCTGATGCTGGCCGACTACTCGGCGGACCGCGATTCCGACGGCAAATACCAGTCGAACACGGCCGCGGCATTTACGGCCGTCAACTGCCTGGACTACCCGATGAACTCGGACATCGCGCACATGCGCGAGGAGGCCGCCACACTGCAACGGGTGTCCCCCACGTTTGGGAAGTTGCTGGCCTATTCGGGGCTGGGCTGCAAGTACTGGCCGTTCCCAGCCTCCGGCAAGCCCGCTCCCATTGCCGCCCCGGGGGCCGGCCCCATCCTGGTCATCGGCACCACCGGGGACCCGGCCACCCCCTATCAGTGGGCAAAGTCGCTGGCCGGCCAGCTGGAATCGGGCGTCCTGGTGACGTGGAAGGGCCAGGGACACACGGCCTACGGGCGGGCAAACAGCTGCTTGACGAACGTGGTGGACAACTACTTTGTGAACGGGAAAGTGCCCGCGGCGGGGACCACCTGCTGACGCTCTCGATTTTGAACATTGAGCGGAGCATATTAGAGTTGTTTCTTGTGTTCGGTGCGTGATTCCGCGAGGAGTTGTGCAAGGAGCACAGGCCTCCATAGCTCAGTTGGTAGAGCGTTTCACTCGTAATGAAAAGGTCAACAGTTCGATTCTGTTTGGAGGCTCCACAACCCCTAGAATCCGCGCATTCTAGGGGTTTTTCTTTGTCCTGAGTAAGTATGCCCGAGGCCCCCGGCATACTTATGCCATACTTACGATTCGCTGTGGTGGTCATAGAGCTGATTCTGGCACACAGGTCGCCGCTGTGGAGCGTTCCTCTCGTCGCCGCACACATATCAGGTACGCTAGACGTACCGATAAACGTCAAGGCAAACCAGATAAGGCGGCCCTATGGCAAAGTCAAGCACTCCTGCAGAAGGCATTGATGCCCTGGGCCCGGCAATCCAGGCACTCGGCGCCGTCTACGCAGACTACATGGACCACGGGCTGCAGACCGCTGAGGACCTGCTCAAAGCTGCCCGAATCGTCGCCGATGCCGCCCGGAGTCTCGACCGCGCCACCACAGCAGCCACGGCGGATCTGCCGACGCCGGCCGTGACCGCTCTCGTCTTGGCCGCCCGAAAACCTCCGAAGGGCGACCCGGCTACTTGGAAGTCCGTGAGCCTATCCATGGGGCAATCCACTGCACAACGGGCACATGACCACTACTCCCCAGGGAAACTGGATCGGCTGCGTCAGACCCAAGAGCGCTCCTACTCCCATCGGCGACCTCAGCCGCCCCGGCAACTACCTGGCATGAGCATGGCCGAAGCCGCCGAAGCTCTGGGGGTCAGCCGTCACACAGTGAAGGCCTGGAGCCAGCCCTCAGACGGAAAGGCGGCCAAGCTGCATGCCTGGCCGGCCACGGACGAGGACGGGAACGTCCTCCAGATAGCCAGGGCAGGAAAGTCCCGGCCGGCTATGCGCATCCACCTGACCGGCCAGACCCTGGCCGAGGCGGCCGCAGAGACGGGCCTGGATCCGGCAGCGGTCGAAGCGCTTGGGGAGCAAGGCAAAATAAGCCGGGCCCCGATGCTTGATGACGAGCACAGGGTGATGACCGACAGTGAAGGTCGGGGCGTGTACTGGTACTGGCCGGACCACATCCAAGTGGGGACCTAACAGCGCACCGAACCGCACCGCACATGACAACACAGCGACCGAACGTTTAAGCTTTGAGTAACGAACATCGGTACGTCTAGAAATGAAAGCAGGCATCATGAAGCGCGTCACTCGTGCCGCAGCCGCCAGTCTCCTAGCCACAGGCCTCATCCTGGGAGGCGGTGCCATAGCATCCGCCGAGGATAGCCCAACGCCGCCGTCCGTGCAGCAGAGCAATGTCGAGCCCACCGATGAGATGCTGACCCAAGAGATCTTGATCGGCCCGCAGGGCGCACCTCTCTCCGAACGGATGGGGCCATCCATGGAATATCTGCCAAAGCTGGGGAACGACGTGGATCCCGCCACTAGGGCGCCCGCCCCGCGCCCAGCGTCAGAGCCGATCAAGGCAGCAGATGGATCCTCCTGGAGAATCGTCAAGCTGCAGCTCAGAGGCACCTACGAGGAGAGCTTCTACTACATCCCGGCGGACGCCGTCACCAGTGCCGCAGAGGCTGGCACTTATGAGGCCGCTGCCGAGCTCGCACGCCAGGCCAAATGGGCGGCACAGAGCGCCCATGACGCGGCATTCCAAGGCACYGGGACGGTCAAGAGCGGTGCCGGCTGGTACGCCAATGAAGACTCCACCAAGGCGCCAATTGCCGTCGCCGACGGACTCGGATTCCAGGCGCAGATGACTGATGCGTACCCCGTAGCCGGTGCGCAGTGGCGCAAGATTTCGATCTACACCGAAGGCGCCCCGCACACGTATTTCGTCCAGGACGCCGACGTCACGAATTACACCCCGAAGGCCACCCCCTCCCCCACGGCCGCCGAAGCGCCCACCGAGGAGGCCACAATGCCCGCCGATGCGACGGCGCCGGTAGCCAAGGCCGACCAGCCGAACAACCTCGGCCTGGCCCTCGGGCTCGGGGCCCTGGTCCTGGTGGCCAGCGGTGGGTACTGGATCTGGGACAAGCGGCGGAAGGCGGTGAAGTCAGCAGCAGCTGAGGAACCAGGACAGGAAAAATAGGCTGCCAACCAAGAAAGCGAGTCGGGGCAACCGGCTCGCTTTTCTTGTGCCCGCGGGCCGCTATTACAGGAATGGACAACACGGAATCGCGTCCCTTAAACTGTATATATACCGTAAATCGGTACGTATAGTGATCGGATCTCGCCGCATGAAAAACCTCTCCAAGGTAGTTGCCACCGCTGCCGTCACCGGACTCCTCCTTGCCGGCCCGGCAGGGCTGGCCCTGGCCGCTGAAAGCCCCGCGCCGGCAACTCCCTCCCACACCGCCTTGTCCGAGTCCGCGCAGCTCACCCGCCTGATCACCCTGAAGCCCGCCGCTTCGATCACCGTCAGCGACCAGCTCGGCGCGACGGACACCAAGGGTCTCCCCTGGATCAGTTTCGGGTTTCCCTTCCCCCAAGGCTCGATCGCGGCATCCCCGATGCTGACCGCGGCTGACGGCTCCACATGGCGGATGATCTCCCTCGCCCCGTGCGGCACCCCGAGCGCGTTCTACATCCCCGACTCAGTAGTCACATCCGACACCCCCCGTCCCGCCGATGCCCCGGTCGAGAGCATGCGCCCCGGTACTGCCGCGGCCGCGGATCCCGCAATCAACGCGTACCAAAAAGAGTTCACCGGCACAGGCCGCCTCGCGCCGTACGCCAGTGTCTTCTACTCCCCCGATGACCGCGAGCCGCTGTACGTGATGGCCTCTGACGGACTCACGGTGCCGATGACACCGGCCTATGAAGTGGGCGGGGAGAGGTGGCACCGGATCATCGCCCCCGGCATGACCGCCGCGGTCGTGAAAGCGGATGAGGTCACCGGCTTCACGCCTACGACCTGCGATAGCGCGGCGCAGCCTTTCGCCACAGCCCCCGACGCGCCAACCGTCGCGTCCGTGCGCGATGCGGCTATCTACAGCCAGCTCAAGCGCGCAGCCTACCTGGCCATCGACGACGCCAGGGCCCGCGCCACGGAGACCGTCGAGGCCGGCATGGGGCCGGCGGGAATCGCGATGCTCGTCGGCGGGTCGGCCGTGGCGGTCGCCGTCGTCGCCGGCGTTGCGGTGGCGGGGTTCAAGGGCCGGAAGAAGGCGTCCAAGTGACGAACGCACTGCAGGCACTCACTACAATCTGCGAGGCGACCGCCGTGTATGCGGGGCTGACTGCGATCTCCGCCGCGATCGTCCAGGGCACGCCGACATGGCAGCCGTACCCACAGTGGATCGTCGCCGGTCTGATCGCCTCGGCGGTTTTGGGCGCAATGTGGCTGGCACGCATCATGGCCGGCCAGCCGGCACCGGACTACACCGCACCCCACCGCACCTGGCACCGCGCTGCAGTCCTGGCTGCCGGCGTGATCCCCGCAGCCGTCGTCGTATCAATCGTCACCGGCGGCGGTTTGCTCGGCGTCATGATGCCCGTCGCCAGCATGTTTGCCCTCACTGTGGTCCTGGGCCTGATCGTCGAAATCCCTGTGGTGCGCAAAGCACTGGCTGCGGCAAACGCGGAGGTGGCCAAGTGAGCGAGGAGCCGAACGTCGTCCACATCAAGGACGACACGATCACGCCCGCGATGCGGACAGGGCTGGCCCTGCTCTTGGGCAGCGCAGTCGTCATTTTCGGACTCGTCGGCCAGTTTTTTGGCCTCCTCGAAGCAGTCGTGAGTGTCGCTGTTGTCGCTTGCTTCCATATGGCCACCCACTGGTCCGCCCCGGCCCCGGCCACCCGTGAGCAGCATTCTCGGCTGGCCGGGACGCTCTCGCAGGCGAAAGCGGACATCCCCGCCCTTGCCGTTTTCCTAGACCGAGGCAGTCGCCTGGTGGAACTGGGCAAGGGTGTCGGGAAGGGGCTGTCGTTCCTTGTCGCCAAGTCCGTCTTCACCTGGTTTTACAGCCTGATTTTGACCCCCGTGAACATCCTGGACCGCCCCCTCCCCTGGCTGGCATTGGCATTCCTCGCGATTGGCGCTGCAATGGCGTGGAATTTCGACGGCTTCAAAGCTTTGCTCGCCCCGCTCGTGAAGGTCCGGCAGCCCGCCACTCACTCCGCCCCTAAGGACAACCCCGATGCGTAATCGCCCCGCCACTCGCCTCGCCGCAGTCGTCCTGCTGGGCGCTCTGCTCACCGTGACCGTCCCGATGGCCGCGCAGGCTGCCGAAGAGCCGGTGCCGACCGCGAGCGCTGTAGCTATGAGCACAGTCGAGGCATCCAGCCCCGCCACCAGCACCACGGCACCGTCAGATGCCCCGGTAACCGTAGGGGCTGGTGAGCTGATTGCCATCGGGCCGGCCCAGGTCCTGGAGCCCGGCACTGCCAAGTCGATCGCCCAGCTGGCCATCGGCGAGCACATCACGTACACCAGTCTTGACCGTCAGGATGATTTTAACGCCGCCTACTCCGTGGTGACGGCCATGGGCCAGCACGGCACCGTCCGCAGTGATTTTGTGGTGGCCATGCCGCTTGACGGCCTCCGCCTGGATCAGCCGATCGTAATCACCAAGACGGCCGCGGCGAAGGGCAACGTCCTCTCAGGCTTCGGTGGTCTCTTGGGCGCTGCCGCCTACGACATCTTCTCAGCCCCTACAGGCGAAGCCGAGAAGGTAGGAAGCCTCCTGCCCGGGCAGAAGTACCTGGCTTCGAAGCCGCTGACAGGAACCACATCGCTCTTCGGGAGCAGCCAGTGGGTCGTCATCCAGACCCGTGACGCGGGCCCCGACGCCTACGCCTTCATCCATGCTGAGGCGGCCGCTATCGACGAGCACCCGGGAGAAGTGGCCGTTGTGACTACCCCGGAGCCGAGCGAGACGGCATCGGCTGAGGCAACTGAGACGGCCTCGGCGGAACCTACCGCCACCCCAACCCAAGCCACACCCACCGCAACCGCAGCCCACGCCCCGGTTGCCGAAGCGCCGTCCGCCAAGAGGAACACTCTGCCGGTCATCGGCCTGGGTGCGGGCGCGGTAGTGCTGATCGCAATCGGGTCGGGTGTCGCGGCGAAGCGGAAGCGGCGCGGCACAAAGGCTGCCACCGACGGCAATGCGGTCACGGACGAAGGTCCGGCGGACAATCCGGCATCCGCAGCCACCGCGGAAGTTCTCAACGTCACCTCGGCGGCGACCCCCTCAGCCGTGGAAGACATCAACTGGGATGAAGAGAACTGATGGGACTCGTCGGCAACCTCGCCCGCGGTGCGTTTCGTCGCTCCGCCTTCTACTTCTGGTACAAAGCCCTCGCTCTGGTGACCTCCGCGGCCACTGGCTGGATCGGTGACCTCTGGTGGATGGTGAAGCCGGCCGCTCAGGAATCACCCTTCTCCAAGGCGAAACAAGCGATCAGCTATTTCGCGATCATGGCGGCATCGCTCTGGGCGGTCACCAACATCGGCTGGCACGCCCTGCCGGCCCTGGTGTTCATGGCCGCGATCATCACAATCCACAGGGTTGCGGCCGTGGGCCTGGGCCTGCCGCCGAAGCGGTTCGCCCGTGTGTGGACCAAGAAAATGACGTCCCCTCTGCACTGGCTGACTCTCGCCGGCTTTGGCCTCATTATTCCGGCCGGCATGGGCTACCTCGGCGCCCCCGGTACGAAATACGTCCTGTGGCTAGCCTGGGCACTCTGGCTGATCGTTGCCCACTACGTGGCCCACACCGCCGCCAAATACCACGTCGAAGATCGGCGACTTACGGCAACTCATGGGCCCTCCCTGGCTGCCGTATTTCGTGTGAGCCTCGCCCAATTCGACCACGATAGTGAGCTACATATGGTGGGCGACAATCTGGTCATCTTTCCTGCACCTCCGGCCGCCGCGGCCCGCCGCGACGATGTCGAGTCTCAGCTGGCCCTGGTCATGCCAGAGTGGGAGCTCGACGCCGAGCACAGCACCCACCGCAAGCTCACCTTAAAGCCGACATCCCTAGAAACCGGCGAGCGTCGCGCTGCCCTGGCCGAAAGTGGCGGCCTGCTGCACGCGTCGGTCACCACAGCGGCCACCGACGCGCCCCGTACGAGGACCGTCAAGCTGCCCGCCGGCATCGATCTGGGCAGCGTCGAGGGGCACGCCGCGTTCCACGCCAAGGTCGTGGCGAAGGTGGGCCCGGAGTGGGCCATCCAGGAAATCGTTGAAGGCAAGGCGGTCCTGGTCAAGGGCGCTGCCGCGGCACGGCCGAGCGAATCGGTTTGGAAGCTGGCCCCGGAAATGGGCGAGAGGGAAGCCGCCGTTAAGGCCCAGGCGCGGGCCGAGCGCATGGGACTGAGCCTGGTCTCGTGGGATTTTGACCGCCGTCGAGCGGTCGTTGCGAACACGCTGCCGGTGGTCAGGGCGCTGAGGGGACGGCTGGCCGATGCCCTGCGCTGCATGGAACACGAAGTCGAACTTAACATCGCCTGGGCAGAATGTGGCCCCGCTACCGTGACAGTGCTTCGCGCACCGCGCCCCAACACCGACGCCCACAAACGTCGCGAATTTTGGCTCACTGAGGTCCCCGCAATCATGGGCACACCCCTCGGCCACCTGTGGACCTACGCGGAGGACGCCACGACGGGCGCTGTCCAAATGGGCTGCACGGTGGATCCGCTGGCAAAGATCGTAGAGTACACCGAAAACCCCTCGATCTCTGTGTTGCCCACTGATCCGTGGCAGGTGGGTGTAGATGAAGCCGGCAGGCCGGTGGAGATCGACCTGGCCAACAGCGCGCACTTGCTCGTAGCTGGTGCCACACGTTCCGGGAAATCCGTGGCAACCTACGGCCTGCTGGTGCACGTACTGCGAATGGGTGACCGGGCGCGGCTGCTGGTGGCCGACCCTAACGATACGACCATCGCACCCTTTGAACACCTTGTCTCATGGGGCACCTCCTCGACCGAACCTGCACCGGTCACCACGATGCTGCAATGGGTGCGGCAAGAAATGGATCGCCGCAAGCCGATCCTACGCAAGATGCGCCAGGACAAGGTCGGCGAATTCACCCCCGAGCTCCCGCTTGTCGTCGTGGTTATCGATGAAGCTGCCAACTACATGCGGCACTCCAACGGCGAGGCCGCAAAAGCCATGACGACAGAACTTTTGGCGGTCGCGTCCCAGGGCGCGAAGTATGGCATCCGCGTCGTCCTGATCACCCAGCGGCCGGACTCGACGATTCTGCCGACCGCAATCCGGAGCCAGCTTTCGGCCCGTATGAGCTTCCGACTGGAAGACCTCGAGTCCGCCAAGATGACCTTCCCGGACATCGAAGACCCGGCAAACCTGCTTTCATTCTCCCCGGGCGTTGGGCTGATCAAGGAAGTTGCCGGCAAGCCCCGGCGTTTTCGGTCTGCCTATCTTGATGATCACTGGGGTGCTGCGGATCAGATCGCTGCTCCCATGGTGAAGATCGACGTGAACGAGGACCCAGCCGCCTACTCGGTTACAGACCTCGGCGAACTGGACCTCGGCGACCTGGACGACCTCGATATGACGCTGGACGACACCGACGCCCCCTCCGCCGCCTCTCAGCTCCCCTCTCCCGAAGCCGACCTCGACCCGTTCTCCGAGGCGCCCAGCGCACCGAGGCCGGTAAAGGCGGCACTGGTGATCGAGGACGACAGGGATTTCGATGCGGTGCCGGTGGTGGTGAAGCCGAAGCTGGTACTGCCCGAAATCGACCTGGACGACCCATTCGCGTAGCCCACAACTTCCCCACCCAACAGCAATTCAACTGCAACACCAACGAAAGGACACACCGTGTGCCGATCCAAGGACCAAAATGGTCGCAGGTGCGCCGCGCACAGCCCAGAGAACCGGGCCGCTGAGCGAGCCGCCGTCCGCCTCGACGAGACCTTCGAGGATTACCTCGAAGCCCTCGAGGCGAAAACGGCCGAGCTCAAGCGGGAAGTGGCTGGTGGCGAACCCGCCGCCATTGAAGCCGCTGTTGCTGCGTGGCTGGCCGCCTGGCGTGACCTGATGTCTGCGATGGCCAAGGCCTACGCCAGGCTGGAGGCCAAGGCTGAGCGGGCCGCCGCCGTACGCCGCGAGCGCACGCAAGAGCGACTCGACGCTGTCCTCGATGCAGAGCGTCACGCGATGGCGGCTCGGGCCATCAAGGCCAACGAGGACGCTGTGGCAGCTTTGCGCCTCGCGGAGCAGAAGCGCCGGGACCTGGAGCTGATGGTCGCTCTCGCTGAGGCCGCGGAGGCTTTTGGCACCCAGCATGAGCTCGTGCGCCGCGCCCTCGATGAGGCCGAGGTGCAGCTGACTCTCGCCCACGCCGAGACCGAGCGGCTCCGAGGACTCGTCAAGCCTTCCGACGAGATCCCGGTGGCAACGGGCCCCCGCCGCGGACTGCCTGGCCTGACCGTGACTGCCTTTCATGAGGCCCGGCGTCGCGAAGAATTCTGGGCCTCACAGCACATCCGGCTCACCACGAAGCTCCGCGAGACGCCCAGCCGTGAAGCCACCCGGCGGATGCTCTCGGCGGTCACCGAGGCGTGCGAGGCCGGGCGGCAGTACGTGGCCAGCACGCGGTCAGCAAGGGACGCGGCGCTGGCCCTGGGCCGGCCGCGCAAGGCCGTTGATGAGCCAGCTGAGGTCCGCCTGGTCGCCGCGTAGGCGGCCGGCGAGTGGTACCCGAAGGGCCCCTCACCGAAAATCAGTGTGGGGCCCTTTGCGTGGGGCGGGCAGGTGCGAAGCCACGGGCTTTGTCACGCCTTAATCCTGCAGCGACATCCTCAACCGCTCAACGCCGGCGGCGGCCTCCGGAACCAGGGCCATCCATTCTGGCTTGGTCGCCAAGTTGCCGAGCATGTTGGCCATGTGGTCACGGGCAGCTGGCCGATACCTGTAACCGCGTAGATCGCGTGCCGTCACTACCGTCGCCAGCGTGAGAAAGTCGGTGACATGGCGTTCCCTGCCAGGGTCATCCATGATCACCAAAGCGCCCGCCTTGCCGACAAGCGTGGCCATAAGCGTAGGCCGATTCACCTTGCCGACGGATGACCCCGCCTCGACATCCACGACCTCGGCCTGATCGACTGCCTGCTGGACCGCGGGCGCGGCGATCGTTGTGCCGCCTGTGGCCCCCGGTCGCTTCTCGCTTCGGTCCCCGGTGAATCTAGGGATTAGCACATCCACCATGGCAGCGCCTCGAAGCCAGCGATGCTGGTGGCCCGCCGGAGATTCGCCTGCAGACCTGAATCCTAGATCTAGGAGCGTAGTTGTAAAGGCTTTAAGGTGATGCGGATAGGTGCGGATGTCCAGGGCGAAGTCGGCATCCTTTGTCGGCCGCGGCGCACTGGCACCACGCTCGATGGCATGGAGATATACGGACTGGCCACCCACTAGGACCCACCCATTGGAAAGCGCCTCGTAGATTTCGAAAACCGCCCTCCACGATTCTTCCTGCTCGGGAAGCATAGCTGGAAGCCTAATCGCCATTGAGAACGCTCCTGATGATCGATTCGGCCGCCGACTGCTCGCGGGGGCCGGGGCGCTCGGCCAAGTCCATCGCGGAGAATACTGCCGGCACCTCACTAGGGAGGTAATCAACGGCGCGAAGACGGACGTTGGCTTGCCGGCCGGGGCCGGCCGGGACCATAAACCAGTCCTTTTTGACGATGGGTAGGTCGGCCTTCAAAACATACGCCTCGACTTCGTCGCCAGGCAGTAGACCGGAGCGAGGATCTGAGACACCGGAAAGCCTAATCTTTGGGTCTCCACGCAGTTCCGGGATGTCAGCTTGGCTAACGACGAGCTCTACGGGCTCCGCCCTCGCCGCCAACCAAGCCCGCAGCTGGCCCTTCGGGTCCTCATGGGCGAATAGGTTTCGAATGTGTCGGTGCAGCCGATGCCGCTCCACCGCGCTCAGTCCGGGCGGTTCTTGGCCCTCAAGCTCCAGGGCCAGGGCTAAAGCACTCTTCGGCGCCATGGGGCGGCCGGCGGACTTGATCCAGACTTTGCTTGCCAGCTCCGAGTCAGCAATCACCCACCGATTGCCTACCTTCTCGGCATCGAGACGGCCGGCATGGATGAGCTTCAACACCCTCTCCGGGCGGACTCCCATCCTCTTCGCAGCGTCACTCACTCCCAGGGCCATTACACAATCATACTGGTTCCAGTACCATTGTGTAATAGCTTGGCCGGTCCGACCTGTATAGATCCTGATCCTGGCCACCGCGGCCAGTGGCCGGTAGCGACTTAGTCCGCCGCCGTGACTACAAGCTGGGCCGCGGCCGCCATCACCGCCATCACCATGGCGCACACCGTAAGCACGACCAACACCGCTCCACCAACCCCATCCAGCACCTCGTGACGTCCTCTGCACGCCGGCCTAGTGCCCCACCGCAACCCCTCCACGGTCATCTCGTCGCCTGAGCGATCAGAGAGCCGTGGAGAGGCGTGTGGGGGCTAGTCCCAGAGCACCCGCGATTCGAACGCGAACATGTAGTCCTCGCCCGTCTGATCGGCCGGCTGGGAGGCCTCCCAGCGGGCGATCCTTGCAACCCGCTGGGCGGCGACAGTATCTGCGTAGCGCTCTTCCAGTGTGCGGAGGGGCGTGGGGGCGGGGGTGTTGTTGTCCAAGGTCGTGCCTTTCTTCGATGTGGTGTCGTGCCGATCGCTGTGCGTCGTCATGGCGATCTACGCTGCCATCGCGTAGGTGCGGGCGGTGAGCTGTGAGCTGGTCAGTTCGGCCATGCTCGCTTCGAAGGACTGGCGGTGCTCCTCACCGATCTTGCGAAGAGCCTTGACCACGGCTATCTGAAGCCTGGACGAGATCGGATCGGCGCTCCAGCCCACGATCTGGCGTAGCGAAACTGAGCGGCCGACGATGCAGCCGTCCTCGTCCGTGATGCTGTAGTGTCCGCCAGCGACCTGCCTGCGCACGATGCCGCGGAGGACGCGGACGCGGGTTCCCTCCGCAGTTGTGATGGCCAGGGTCAGGACGCGGCCCAGCACGTGGGCTTCGTCTGTCTTGCGGAGGGCGAAGCGCTGGCTCAAGACGGTCAGCTCGAAGGAGCCGTCGAAGACGGCCAGCGAGTTGGTGCGGGCTGCCGGTGTAGTGGTCTTGGTGGCGGCGGCGAAAAGGGTGTTCATGGTTTTCCTTTGCGAGGTACTGCTTGCGGCGTGGTGGTGAAGCGGGCGGGTACCTGCTCCTGTCAAGGAGCATGCGTAGGGGATCCAAAAAGTCTCACCACTCTATTTGTCCCCGTTTCGTCCGACCCCGAGACACCAAGAACCCCGCACCGATTTTCGATGCGGGGTTCCTGTTTGGTGAGCGGACGGGAGGATGTCAGGCGGCCTGGGTGGCGGCCTCTTGGACCAGACCGGCGATCTTGTCGGGCCGGAAGCCGCTCCAGTGATCCAGGAGCTCGCCCGTGGTGCCATCCCGCACCAGCACCACAGGTGCCTGGCGGTGCCCAAGGCTCACCGCGAGGGCGTGATCGGTGCTCTCAGAATCCAAGTCCACGAAGTACTCGACGCCGAGCCGATTCAGATCGCGGTAGGTGGCGTTGCACTGGACGCAGCCGGCGCGGGAGACGACTGCGACTTTGGCCGGGGCGGGGTTGGTGCTCACGGGTGTCCTCCTGGACTTGTAGGCGGCGCCAGCCGAGCGACCGGCACCGGGCGTGGTGGTGAGCGTGTGTGGCCTACGCGGCTTCGGAGGCCTCGAAGTACTCGGCGCCGCCGTCAGTGCCGTCATCCGGCATGAAGTCATCCGCGTCCAAATTCACCGGGCCTGTCGGCATCGCGAGCGCCGGCTCGACGTCGCCCTGGATGGCCGGCGTCGTGCTGGCCTTGACGGACACGGCGCGGGTGTTCTCAGTCAGGTAGCCGTAGCGGCATGCCGTTTCGGCTACGTAGAAGATCGCGCCGACGCCCTTGACGGTCTCGGTCTTTGTGGCGCCAGACTTCAGGTGGACGGTGACTTCACCTTCATGGATGAGGTCGGCCGGGCCAAAGACTACATAGTCCTGCTGCTTCTGGCGGCGCCGGTACACGGGCTGGGTGGGGGCGGGGATGGTCATGGCGGGTGTCCTTTGCGGGAGTGGCAGAAACGGATGTGTGGTGTGGTGGCAGCGACCCTGGCAGGCGGGTCGGTGAACGGGTCGCCTGCCGGGTGGGGGTCTAGAGGTCAGCCCGCGACTTGGAACCGCGGCTGGCTTTCGGCTGCATCGCGTTGAACGGGCTGTCCGCTCATCAGGACCAGGCGATGCTGCGGGTTCCACTCGAAAGCCTTGTCGCGGCGCCACAGGCGGCGACCTGTGACGTTGGCATTGCGGGTGTTCAGGGTGGCGATGGTGGTGTCGGCAGGGGTGTTCAAGGGGGTCCTCCTAAAGGACGGGAAGGTTGAAGGGTCGCGGGTGGATCGAGTGCGCCTACGCCGGCATCTGAAAATGTTCGCGGACCGCACTGACCGGGATGCGAATCGGGGTGCCGTGTCCGTCCTGCAGCGTCGGGATAGTCAGTGATCCTCGACGGATGCGGAGGTAGACCGAGAAGGCACTCGGCGCGCCCTCCAGCTCGGCAAACTCGGCGATGCTCAAAGCTCCGACTCCGAGGTTTAGACGGTCCTTAACTGACATGCTCATGGTGATCCCTTCATCGTGCCTACCACCGGCCTGTCGACCAGTGGCTTATCTGAGTCTAGTATGGGTTATCAACCCTACTAATGTCAAATTTGGCCTGGTGCCTCGCTCGTCGGCACACCTGTCTTGGCCCATTGGACGCCCAGGTACTCCGGCTCGCCGTGGATGTGGACCCCTCCGAGGTCGGTCTGCATGTGCTCGGCGAGCACCTCGCCCACGCGCTGGGCGTCGTGCGGCAGGCATTCGACCACGAGCTCGTCATGAACGGGCAGCCACAATCGAGCTTCGGCCGGAAGGGCCGCGGCGACATTGGCGGCCATGACCGCGAAGACGTCCTTGGCTGATCCCTGGATCCGAAAGTTGGTGGCCACGTACGGCTTGGCGCTGCACTCGGGCAGCGGCCGGCCGATGATGGTTTGCGGGCGGACGCCCTGCTCGGCGCTGCGCCGGTTCTCCCCGATCCAGCGCCCCAGATCCTTGTAGACGCCCAGGACCTTCTTGCGAACCGCTGCTGCTTCGGCCTTGGATACGCCCAGCAGCACCCCGAAGCTCTCGTCCCCCATGCCGTACCCGAGGGCCAGGAAAACAACCTTCGCCTTCTTGCGGAAGGCGGCGGCCTCACCGGTCAGCGCCCCGGCGTCGTCGCGGTCACGGGCCGCCTCACCCCAGACCACCGCGGCGGTTTCCACATACACGTCATGTGCGGAGCCGCAGTGGAGGGCCAACAGTTCGTCTCGTGACGCTGCGGCCATGATGGAAGGTTCCACGTGCGAGAGGTCGGCCCCTACCAACACGTAGCCAGGGCGGGCCTGCAACGCAGGTCGCAGCGAGCCGGTCAGGTTCTGCAAAGCTGGTTCAATGATGCTCATGCGACCGGTTTTGGCCGCATTGACCTGGATCTTCGGGTGGGCGATGCCGTCTCGGGCCGAGTGCTGTTCCAGCTCGCGCAGCTTGTTTTCGTCGGCTGCGAGCTCCAGGGCATCGCACATGGCCCGCCAGGTCTCGGCGTGCCGTTTGGGGACCACGGCCGCGCGCCTGTCGTCCTTGTTAAGTGCCCAGCGCCCTGACTTCGTCTTGGGGAGAACAATCCCGTGGGAGGTGACCCAGGCCTGGGCCCGGTCATCATCGGCCCAGGGCTTGAAGCCGAACTGGCGCTGGGCCGCCGCCATTTGCACTTCCAGGGCGGCAAGCCGTGAGTTGACCAGCTCGCGGTCCACGTGGATGCCGTCGTAGCCGGTCCAGCGCCACAGCTGGTCCCCGGCCAGCTCCGCTTCGAGGTGCGGCCGGACCTCCCGGTCAGCGGCCAGTTCGCCGGCCAGGAGTGCCGTCTCGACCGCTTGCTCGGCCACGTACGCCAGGAGGGTCGCGTCGTCCATAGGCAGGGCCCGAACCACCCGCCCAAGCCACTGCTCAACGGGTCCGCCTGGCTGCCCTGGCCGTGTGCCAGGCGCTTGTCCACGCAGCCGTTCGGCCGCCGCCGGCGAGATGCTACGCAGCCCCCCGAGGCTGTAGTCCGAGAGCCCTGGCCAAGCCGTGCGGGCAGCCACCTCGGAACAGCGCAGGCTGGTGAGCAAGACGCCGAGCGTCTTGCGCAGCGCCCAGGCGGTCTGCATGGCGCCGTGGGCCCAGACGTGCCTGCCGGTGGTGAATATTGCCTTGATGGCTTCGCGGGCCAGGATGTGGCTCCTGGCATCGAAGACCACGGCCGTGCCGTCGCGGTGCGCGACCGCGACGGCGCCAACGAGGAACGCGGGGTCGAAGACGTCGCTGCCGGAGTGCAGGCTGGCTAGGGCCAGGCGGCCCGTACGGTCGCCCAGCCAGGCCTGCAGAGCCGGGAGGTCTGCGAGTGATCGGAGGTAGGTGATGCGTTCCATGGCTAGAACTCCCATTCCTCGGCCTTGAAAGCGACCTCGAGTGCCTGAAAAGCGCTGGCGACTTCCGAGGAAGGCATGTCTGCCAGCGAATCCGGGGTCGGCGTATCGGCGAAGATCTCTGCGATCTCGCGCTCGGAACGTGGCGCTGGGCCTTCCTTGATTCCGCAGTAGTACTCGCCGTCGGCCTGCCGCTTGACGGTCACGCCGCGGGAGCCGAGCTTGTCCCCGATGGCCTTGGCCGACCAGGTTCCCCTCAGGCCGGCCTCGGGAGACACCAACCAGTAGTTCAGATCTGTGTGAAACGAGGCTCGCTTCACCCGATCCTTGGGGTCACCCGTGAGGTGGTATTCATCCCGCAAGAAGCGGCCCAGGACGTCCTGCTCCTCGCGGTAGCCCTCCGTGGCGGTCTGGACCTTTTCACAAGTTCCGAGGCCCTGTGCCAGAAATTTCACGGCGCCTTCGACGGCCCAGGCAAGGATGCCATCCACTTCGTTGAGCAGCTGCGCGGGAAGCGTCTTGTCCATCTGCGCGTCCGTCAGTTGCAGGTCGAAGGGCAGCAGCTCGATTCGCCGCCACGTGCCGCGGTCCGTTGCCGTAATCGAGGGCTTGTGATTGGTCATCAGGACTGGGGTGTGGGATGCGGCGAAATCAAATTCGTGCCCGAATTTTTTTGCTCCTTTGAGCCCATCCCGCTTTGCCAACTCCTTCAGGGCCGCGCCGGAGATCCGCTCCCCTTCGTCGGTTTCGGAGGCGATCAGGAGCCGCTTGCTGAAGAGGCCGGCGATCTGGTGAGGAGCCGGTTTGCCGGTCAGCATTTCCGTAGGGGCGGACGTCGCGTAGCCGGCAAGGAGTGCGGCAAGCGTCGAGTAGAAGACCGACTTGCCATTGCCTCCCCCACCCACAGCGAAAAAAAGCGTCTCTTGAATGACTTCACCCACCAGGATCTGGCCGACGTGGCGCTGCAGGTAGTCGGCGTAGTCGGCATCCCCGAGGGTGATTTCCTTGATGAAGGCTGCCCACCGGCGGGCCACCTTACCCGGGGTGTAGACGGCTGGGCAGACCGTCAGGTGGACATCGTCCTCAGTGCGATCCCGCAAGATCCCCGAGGTCAGGTCGACCACGCCGTTCATCACGTTCAGCTCACGGGCGGCGGTGCCCATGGACGATGCTTCCACGGCGATGGCAGGGTGGGTGGCGACGAAACTGACCGGCCGTGTGACCCCGCCGATGCCACCCAGCTTGGCGCCGGCGGCACGGAAAATTTCGACAGCCAAGGCGGACGGGCTGGCGGCCGGGGACGCTTTCCAGTGGGTGCCGGAGTTCTCCATCCACAGCTTGTTGGTGGCGTCGTAGCGGTGTGATCCGCGGCGCCGGATCTCGGCGGTGAGCCGTTCCGCGCGCCCCACCTCGGTATCTTCCATTGGGGTCGCCTGCCAGGCAGCTTCCTCCAAAGGCAGGGCGGCGGCCAGCAGTCCGGTCAGCGGCTTGGCATCGCTTCGGGCAGCAGCCTCGGCTAGGTAGTCGCTGATGGCGTAGACCGAGCGGTCTGCTCCGGCGGTCTCCGGGCCGTCCTCCGGGATGGGCAGGTCGATCACCCGGACCGTGGCGCCCTTCGCTTCGAGCAGTGTGGCGAGGGCGATCAGGCTCTCGGACCGTCGCCAGTGCACGCGGCCGGCGATGTAGGTGGTGCGTCCTTCCACGACCAGGCGGGCCCAGTCATCCACCAGGCGGTCCTCCCGGCCGTAATCGGCGGCGGCCGTGCCCCGGGCGTGCAGCCCGTCGGACCAGCGGGCCAGGGAGACGACAGCCAGCTCCAGCCCTTCGCGGAGGCCCGCCGAGGTGATGGCGTCTGCGTGTACCTGTCCGTGCTGCACATTTGTGGGATTGGAATGGATGGCGCGGCCGCGGTAGTCGGCGGCGGTGACGATAAGCGGGACATCCGAACGTGGCGCGAGTGGCCTGCAGACGGGGTTCAT
The DNA here is from genome assembly GCF_052114065.1 of Specibacter sp. RAF43. Lineage (NCBI taxonomy): Bacteria > Bacillati > Actinomycetota > Actinomycetes > Micrococcales > Micrococcaceae > Specibacter > Specibacter sp. RAF43. Next base: position 44,731 of record NZ_JBFREA010000008.1, read on the forward strand.
GTCGATGGCCTTGCGCGAGTACCGGTCCCCGCGCAGCGACCGGTAGGAAATCGGGTCGTCATTCGGCGTGACGGGCGGGAGGACGACCGTGCGGTCCAGGCGCAGCGTGGCAGTGCGTTCGCCGCGCAGGGAGATGACAGGGGCCTTCATGGCGCCGATACCGCCGGCGGTGACGGCAGCCCGCACTTCCTGGCTTGTGCTGGAGTCGACGACTGCCATGACTTCGGCCGCGGTCAGGCTGGAGTAGCCGCGGGCCGTGGCCACGTCGGGGGCGACGGCCCGGTAGCGCAGGTAGCCTGCGTGCGCCTTGGTGAGGCCTTCCGGCCAGACGCTTGATGCCTGGCGCGCAAGATCGGCCAGGTCAGCGGTGGAGGGGTCATTGACCAGGACCGCGACCAGTTCATCAGCCCTGTCCTTGAAGGCGGCTGCGAGACCGACAGCGGCCCGGTAGTCACCGCCGAAGAAGCGGTGGGCGATCCAGACGAAACTGGTCAGCCGGGTGCCGGCCGGCACGCCGTATTCTGCCGCGGTGGTGGCGGAGTACACGTAGACGGCCTCGGCCCGGTCATCGGTGCGGACCTGGCCGGGGATCTGGCGGACGCCCCACACGCTCCTGGCATTGACGTCGGATTCAGCGGCGTCGCAGTGTGCATCCCACAGCTCGACACCTTGCTGCGTCTTGCCCACCCGAGTCCACTCGTGGACCTCGGTCAGGATCCGGCTGATTGGCAGCGCGCGGGCCAGCTCCGCGCCGACACGCTCGTCATAGACGATGGGCAGCGCACCCTGGCCCGGAGAGGAAACCGCGGCGGCGTCTGGCAGCTGGGCAAGCAGGGCGTCCGGCGAGTACAGCGGGTGCTCGCCGATGGAGTGCAGCTCCGTGCGGAACGGCTGTGCCAGGTCCGCTTTGCGGTTCCATGTGCCGGGGATGCGGCCCAGCCGGGTCATCTGCGTGGTCACACCCTGATCCATGGTGTAGCCGGAGAGCCCGAGGTGTGCGGTGAAGGCGGCTTCCATGCGGGCCGGCAGCGTCATGCGTTCCGGGTCGTCCAGCGGCTCGGTCAGCAGGTAGTAGACGTGATAGCCGTGCGCGGTCTCGACCAGGATGTGCGGGGTGATGCCCGCGGCCTCGGCGAAGCTGAGAACCTGCGCCAGGGCTGCGTCCTTGGTGGGCGCGTACCCGAGCTTGCCAGTGTCCAGATCGAAGAAGATGTGTCGCGCCGGGAGCAGCTGGTGGATAGCCCCGTGGGCGTGACCCTTGACCGTGCCCGTCTCGCGGACGGCCAGACCGCAGTACGCGAGCTGTGCATCTTCGTGAGCTGCCGTCACTTTGGCAAAAGCCGCGGCATCGCCGACAGGTACGGCGACGGCGCGTGGGTCCGACGGTGCAGAGCCGAACCACGCCGCAATCTCACCCGCGGGCTGGGTCAGGCGCCCCCAGAATGTTTCGGCGAAGGCCTTGGCCACCTCGAAGCTGGAGGCATTCTCCATGTGGATGGGGGTGAGCGCGGGTGCGGGTGTTGCCGTCATGTTCGTTTCCTCTTCTCGACCAAATTCTCGCCCTACTTGCTATGGGTTATCAACCCCTATCAAGCATTGATCCAAGACTAGCATGGGTTAGCTGCCATTGCAAAACGCTCTTTTGCCAGTAGGGTGGACCCATGGACACCACCACACTTCCGGCCMATCTGGCCTATCTGCCTGTCTTCTTCAGGCCGGCAATCGCCGCAGCGGCCGCGGACGCACGACGGCAGGACCCTTCCCTGGACGATGGCTTGGCCACGGTCCGCGTGCTCAGAGATCTGCTGACCTGGCTGCAGGGGGACCGAAAGCTGGACTGGCCCGGCGAACTTTTAACCCAGGGGCGCGGGGTCCGGGGGCCGTCCGAGACGCCTGACGCGACCTGGGGGCAGCTGGCACACGCCATGCGGCTGGCGACTGGGCAGTCCGCTTACAGCTACCTGACGCCGACCCGCGATGCCCGCCTGGCTCGCATGAGTGCCTCAACGCGCGAGCGCATGCGGCCGGTGACCACCAAGGACTTGCCTGGCGTGGGTGTGGTGGAGGCGGCCCGCCGGCTGGGAGTTACGACGGCTACGGTATATGCGCGGGTCAAGCGAGGGGAGCTGGGCCACGAGTATGTCGGCGAGACTTTGCGGATCACGGAGGATCTGAAGCTCCCCGACGGCCAGTGATAGAAAAATGATAGAAATGACAGAAATGATGTCCGGATCCCAGAGGGCCTATAAAGGGTATCTACCCTAGGGTCTAAAAACTGGATAAGACCCCTTCTTAATCTCTTATCATTTCTATCATTTTTATCATTTTTCTATCATTTTTAGAGTGAAGACCCCTTGAAAAGGTGATCGGTACCACAGCCGGTCCGACAACTCCGCCTACCTCGTCCGCCGACCGCTTGGGTCCTCTAGCCTCAGCAGCCCGTCAAAACTGATCACCCGGGCTCAAGATGCTCTCGCAGCAGGTCCGTCAGCTCGGTGTCGTCGGTGTCGTCGCACACGACGCCGAACCGGAGTTCCATCCATGCAGTGATGTCGTAGACCAGGGCGGCGAGCGCCTCCGGGTGGATGGAGGCCGAGTCAGCGGCCCGGTCAGAAGGTTCCTTGAGTTGTCCCATGGTGGCTTCTATGCGGCGACCTCCGCCACGGGTGCCAGGGGGGAGTTCCAAGGCAGCAGTTGCAGCGCGACGCCGGCGCCGAGAGTGAGTGTCTCCGAGCCGGGGGTTCCGGTCAACTGCTCGCTCTTCCTCCCCTGTCCGCACACATGTCACTTATCGCAAACCCACCAGGGTTTGCGGAGCACAGAAAAAGTGACGGTTTTCTTGACACGACCAGGCTCGATCCACAGTCCGGCGGCACCTGTTCCAAAATCGTTCGTTTTCGGCAAAGCGGTCCGCGTGTTGCCCGCCGCGGGAAGTCGGCGCCCAGTTGGCTACGCTGGCTTCATGACTGCCTCTGACGACACCCGGGTCCAGGTCCCAGAACAAGAACTACGGCTGTGGGCGGCGTCGGCTACGAGGACGCGGATGGCCAGCTACATGTTGGGTCAGGTCGTCGACCCCGCTGCTGGCAGTGCCATGGCCGCCGACGACGCAGCCTACGGATGGGAGAAGTGTTCCGCCTGGGTGCATTCCTACTTGTGCGCAGCGACCGAAAATATGCTGATGTGGGCGAACGCTGTGGTCCCTCCACGCATCAGCGAAGGTGTTGTTGTCCACAACTCGCCACGCCCGTATTTCACCCTGGCGCGTGCCGGCCTGGAGGCGGCTGCCCAAGCTGTGTGGGTGCTCAAAGAGGACTCGTCATCCGAGAGGGTCTATCGCCACCTCCGGCTGGTATATCACGACCTTAGGCAGAATGCCCTGGCGCTTGAAGCCGCACAGGATGACCGATCTGCGCATGCCCGAAAGCGCATGGCCGATCTTCTGGATCGAACGTCCGGAGTCTACGACCCAGCAACGATCCGCAAAGACGAGCCGAAGTACTCGTCGATGGTCGCCGAGTCCGCGCCATTCGCTAGTCTCGATCCCGATCAACTCCTTGTCCTGTGGCGTGGAGCCAGCGCTGCCGCGCACGGCAAGAACTGGTTTCACCAGGTCGCGTACGAAACGAAAGCCGGAGAAGAGTACGAGCCGGGATACTTCAGGACGACCTTGGTCCCGGATCCAAAACAGGTCACGAAAGCTGTGGATGCTGCCAGCTCCATGATCTCCACGGGCGTTCTCCGTTATGTGATTCTCTCCGGCTGTGACCCCGTAGTGGCTATAAACAAAGCGCAGACTACCCTGACCTACGAAATGCGCGATGTCCTCCCCTGATCTGCGGCCGTGCCGAGCCCTTCCCGCACCGCCTTATACACCGTCTCCCTGCTGACCCCGAACTCTTTTGCCAGCACGGTCTTCTGCTCCCCCGCGGTCGCCCGTTGGCGGATCTCTGCCGCCTGCTCGGCATCAAGTGCAGGCTTGCGTCCCTTGTAAACCCCACGTACCTTGGCCAGGGCGATGCCGTCAGCCTGCCTCGACAGTATTTGGGCCCGCTCGAACGCCGCCACGGCCCCAAGGAGCCCCAGCGTAAGGGTAGCCATCGGAGAATCCTCCTCGCCAGTGAAGGTTAGGTTCTCCTTGACGAAGTGCACCTCGACGCCCTTGGCAGTCAGCTCACGCACGGTCCGCTGGAGTGCTTCCAGGTTCCGGGCCAGGCGGTCCATAGAGTGCACCATAAGGGTGTCTCCTTGTCGCAGATAAGCCAGGGCCTCCGTGAGCGCCGGCCGCTCCAAGTCCTTTCCGCTCGCCTTGTCCTCAAAGACCCGGTCCAACTCCATGCCAGCCAGTTGCCTTGCACTGGACTGCTCCAGCGTGCTCACGCGCACATACCCAACAATCTGACCAGCCATCGCTCCGTCTCCCCTCAAAGTGTCCGGATAGGCTCTTAGACCTAGCTGGACAGCTGTCCATAAATACCGTTTCAGACCCTAACTCGACGCGGCTGGTGCCGCGGCCAAATGTCCACCATGGGTGTACCCCAGATAGTCACCATGTGTGCGGAGGGATTGAAGGCGGCGAACAGCATAGGTGCAGTAATTCCTGAGATGCTGGGAGCATGAATGCGCCGTCCCCCGCCAAGGTCACCTACAAGTCATTGCGCGATGCGATTGCAGATGCACTCCACGCCGCCAGCGCCCATGATCTGGCAGATGAGTGTATACGCCTCGGACTGGCACCCCAGAGGGCCGGCGAAGACGAACCTATGGCGGACAAGCGACGTTATGTAAAGAGACGCCTCGTGGAGCACTCTTTAGAGCAGCTCCTAGTTCTGGGTCGCAAAGTTCTTGACGACTACCCCGACGGCACACTCAGCCACCTACTCGCAATGACAGGTGCTCGAGGTGTCGATGGCGACGTAAAGAACATCATCTTCGCCACAACCGGGCCAAAACCAGAGATCGTGCTTTCTGACGCTCTCAGCAACGTCATTAAGACCGTGACCAACGAAGAGTTCTGCTTGGTCTACGATCGCCAATTGCCACCGGAGGGTCTGACTTGGCAGGCGATGGTGAAGTGGTGGGCAGCCCTGAACGAAAAGGAGGAACTGCCCATCGTCGACGTGGCTCGCAATCTCTACAGGCGGCTGTTTGCCTCCCTCGGCCGGAACGGCGCCGAAGAGTTCATCTTCGCGGAGTACTGCAGGCTCTACAAGAGCTACGGATACGAGATCCCTGCCCTGATTCCCCAGGTCTACTTGCACTACGACCCTTACACAAAACGCGACGGCGGGACGCTTGTTCGACAACGGATGGATTTCCTGTTGCTCCTCCCCGACCGGCGAAGGGTAGTTATCGAGCTGGACGGTGTCCAGCACTATGCCGATTCGACCGGAAAGGCCAGCCCCAGGGCGTACGCCGAGATGGTCTCCGAAGATCGCAAGATCCGCCTGCTGGGCTACGAGGTCTACCGATTCGGCGGCAAGGAGATCGAAGACCGGGAGGCTGCGGCAGGCATGTTGAAGGAGTTCTTCCAGTCTCTACTGGACCTCGATACATTGGCCTCAGATTCTCTGGGCGATGCACGCTAGAAGGACCCATCGAGGCTAGAGCGGTAGGGCCCTCTAGGATTGCCTTGAGTTTAGGAGCTGGCGTGTACCAATACACTTGCTGGCGTAGTAAGGAACGCATAGATGAAGCATGCAATAACTCCCATAATTATCTCCCTTATACGACTCATCAACTTGCGGACGGAACGGGTTGTTAGCCAGATTGTTTTTGAAGCAAGTGTGAGAACTATTAGAGCGATAATGACCAGCAACATCAAGTACGGATTCGAACCGGCGATGCAGCCCCAACACCTAAACCAAAGGATGACATGAGTCTACCATTTGTCTTCTAGATGGCCCGCACCTTCGCGGCTCTACGCGAGCGGGCCTGCGGACCGTCAACTTGACGAAAATGTCAGAAGACCTAGGCGCCGTAGGCTACAGAAACTGCACCAGCAATTTTCATGCCCGGCACTCGGCAGTATTGACCCCATCGCCCATCCCTGGCGCACATCCCTGCTTATGACGACGCTCTACGCTACGACGATCCACCCCAAGTTCAGGGACTGGCGTCTAGAAGTAAAGGTTGATGAGCCATTCACTGTCAGGCTTGTGAAGCTCATATGCGAGTTTCCGAGGCTCCGAGCTGGGTATGTCTGCAATGTCATCAATGAATAGGGTGAGAGCCTCCTGTGGCACCTGGATGATGCCCCTCTTATGCAGAACCACTTTGGACGCGTCGACTTCTGACCGAATACTTGACCCTTCCGCCACTAGGTGCATGGCGTTGAAATATTTCACCTTCTTGAGGATGAATTCTGGTCTACTGTTCTCCACCCAAACAAATTTCGCGAGATGAGGGAACTTGTCGACGAAGATCTCCTTGATGTCCGTTTCGGCCGCATTCCGAATCAGGTTGTAATTCTGGTAGGTCTTCTTGTCGTACCCAGCCTTCAAGAAATCAGCAACCACCCGAGCGCCTTTTTCGGTTGGCTTGGTGAATGCCCCGCAGCCGGCGGCAGTTCCCCCAAAGGCCGCCGTGGCCGCGATCGTCCCAATGACTTTAAATGCATTCCGTCTGCGCAATGTGCGTTCCCCTCTCAAAATGTTCCGTCGATGCGCCTCCGCCCCACTACCGCGCTACAGCCGCGCCAGCAACTCAGTCTTCTTGGCTTCAAATTCCTCGGGCGTAACAATGCCGGCATCGCGGAGTTGTCCGAGCTGACGTAACTGGTCGAACACCACGCCGGAGGGGTTGGCTCCTGCGGGCGCGGCAGCTTGCTGGGCTGCGGGTTGAGGCGCTTTGCTGCCGATTCTGGACCTGTAGATCTGCGTGAACTTTTCAACGGCCGGCAGGTCGCTAATCCACTTCAAGTTGACCCTATTGCCTGAAGCGAAGAACGAAATCTGGTGTCCCATCAACGACTTCGACTGCTCAAAGGATGAAATGTTGCCATAGGCGAACGACTCCAGGTCGTATCCGCCAAGCTTTTTCGCATAGAAAACGATCCGCTGATCGGTTGCAAGCATGACGCCGGAACGCACGCTGTCACTGCCGAGGATCTTGGTCTCATAGCTGCCCAGGACTGCCGCCTGCACCAGCTCCCCTTCTTGCAGATGCGGTTGTGCTTGCTCGATCAGCTTCTCAATCTTGCCCACGATTTCCCTGTCAACTAGTGGCGGCATTGTGCTTTTGAAGCCTACCGCTCGACCGGCAGCCCCGGCAGCCGACCAACGACCGGAGAGCGCCTCAACCTCCGCGACCTCGGCCTCGTTCTACAACCGGTTTGAGTAGGCCCACCACAGCTCCGGCCAGGACTTGGATCATCCGCCCACCCGGCGACAGTAAACTTGCCGGCAAAGCGATCAGCAGCATTCTTGCCCCCACCTTGGTGGAGAGGCTCGGATCCAGTCCACCACACCCGCAGTCGGGCGTGTCGCCGGCGGCGGTACCCTATGTTGGACGGTAGGGCTGCGGATAACAGACGCGGCAATAACTGACCTTAGGTTGGTAGCGGCCTCGGCGGAACAGGCGGCACCGTCTTGGAGAGACCTGGTCTTGGATCCAGGCAACGTGCGTCAGCCGCTCCATGGGCATGTTCCACGGACCGGTTAGCAGCGGCCAGATGGGTAGCTGCTGGCAGAACCCCGGACGCCACTGAGGGCGGCCACCACTTTCACAGCCAGTCGGGGTCCGGCGGGTCTCCCTGGACAGTGGTCGGTGCGGCGGATGACGTGCCCACTGAGTACTCGCCGACTGCCTCGGTTTCGTCCCGTAAGGGCTTGCTTGCAGCATCCCGCTGGCCGGCTACCGACTCGATTGCGATCAAAGCGTACGTTCGCGTCTCGACCCCCGTGGCCAAATTCACGTTTAGTGTTTCAGTGACGGTGGCCTCTACTCTCTGCCGGTATGCCCGCTGCAATGCATCCTGAAGTTCGGCAGAGGCATCCAACATGATCTTGGAAGCGTCGTCCAACAATATGGCTTGCTTGTCTATCTCGCTCACCGTTGTCAGTGATCCTACGAGCGTCCGTGTCCGAACGCTCGTAGTATTATTTTGCGCCAGTTCCTTAAGGTAGGCCGCCGATCGCTGGTCAATAGCGGCGGCCGCACGCCGACCGGACTTCTTTTCCCATACGAAGTCCACGCCGAGTTCCTCCTGGAGAAGAACCTGACACAAATCGAACAAGTGCTTGGCCGTTCGAGGTCCGAAACCTCTGAGGCGTTCGACTACAGCAGTATTGTCCAGATCGGTCTGTCTGAGATCAATAAACAGATCTAGCAGCGCCGTAAAGGATTGATCGAATAGGTCGGGCGTCCCAGTTTCAAAAAGCGCGTCTTCTTCCGGATGGACCAGCGTGAATTCCAACGAGCCCGGGGCCAGTCTTGGGGTGAATCTGAGCTCGGTGGCAGATAGGATTTCCGCGGGTATCCGGCCCGCCCTCGTCACGTGGTCCAGGATGCTTGCGCCAACAGAACTGAGTGACTCTTGAAGCGCCAAAATAGCCTTTGTCGCAGCTCGCACGCCAAGTTGATGAGCCTGCGTCTTCCGGCCCGTGAAACGCAGGTTCAAGAGGTCAAGCACCTGCCGGTCACTCGTGTCCAATCGCGCAGCAGACTGTCGATTGATGTGAGCGGCCGTGATGAGCACGTCGTCATCAGCCTCCTCGACACCGTCCATGAGCGCCGCCCAGAGGTCATCCGGACTCCTCGCGTCGTGGTTGGCAATCATAAGTAGGTCACCTCCAGGTATCCCTTGGTCGGGCCTGCATCCACAAGAGCCGGCGCCGCGCTCCTGTCGGGATCAGAGCGCTCTCGTTGCCACCAGTCGTCCCACGCGCCGCGCAATGCAAAAAAAGGTGTAGCTGCCTCGCTCACGCCGCCCTTTGACCAGGGGTTGGCAAACAAATCTCGAACCATCACGAATGGCTCAATTCGGTATCCTAGCTTCTCGCGGACCCGGCCCTTCTTGCTGAATTCCCTTATCTGATTTCGCTTGCTGTTACTCGGAAGAGCTTTGAAGGCCTCCGCATTAATGTGGAAGAGGCAGTCAATATCGTCCGGGTTCGCCTCTGAGGTAACGAAGCTCCCGCCGATCCAAACGGCTTCGACGGCCACAAGGCTAGACAGCATGCTGTAGGTCTTTTGGAAATGATCGTAAATCTCTCTACGGGTGGTGGACGCGTCGAAGTCGGGCGCGTCAACGTAGGCCGTCTCGAATTCAGCAAGGCTGCATCTGTAACGGCCCGGAGGCAGGGCTCCGGTGTTTGGCTCCAGAGGAGGGATCATGAATCAAGTATGCACGTGTCAGGCAATTGTTGCCGCGAGGCATCTCGCGCTGCACCGCGCGATACCCCGAGCGACACCGTTCTGCTCCCGCCTCGACACCTGCTGCGCAGGCTCGCCATTCCGGACTCCATGCCCTCTCGTGGCCGGACCGTCGAAGCCGAACTCCGCCAGGTCATTGTTGTCCGTGCAGGCAGCCGATTCCGGCGCGTCCGCCCACGATGGGCCAGTCATGCATTGCGTCAGTGTCTTGGAGTGCGTGTCGGCGAGCGTAGGTCTCGCTCTTGGTGTAGTAGTCGCCGCAGTTGATGGACGTGACGACTGGCGGCAAGGCCCGGTAGATATGGACAGCGGCGGTCGGGTTGTTGCGGCGGCGAGGAACTGGCACATTGTCTCGGCGTCTACGGTGCCCGAGCCATGGAACTGAGGATTTGAGTAGGCATCCGGGCCGCAGGCGTGGGTCAGCCTGGTGATCTGGCTGCAGTATCCGTCGTCTGTCAGTGTCCAGCGCCTACCCGGACAAATAGGGGTTATGCGAATGATTCTAGGTATGCGCTGGGACCCAGAGTACGAAAAAGCCTGCGGTAATGGACGTCTCCCAGATTCCGGTACGCCTGACTGGTGAACGAGACGCCGGTAACAGTGGCCGAATCGCCACCGTGGACGGACTCTGCCGGTGTCATAATCGGAACATGAAAACGTTTCTCGTGATCATGAATGTGGTTGCCTTTCTTGTCTCCTTCGGCGCGATCCTTTGGGCTTGGCGCATCCTCCGATCCGACACCCGCAGCAATGACGCGCTGTTGACTCGACTCCGATCCATTGACGCGAAATACGAGGGGTCGGCCACGGCGGGTCCAGGCCAACGGAAAACCAGTGACCAAAAGTTCGACGAATACCGCGCCGCTGGCAAGAAAATTTTCACATACAACGACATGCAGCACGCTCCGGAAATGGTCGAAGCCCTTATCAACGAACGTGCCGCGCGGGGAATAGGGCTCCAGGTCTGGCTTGTAGGCGCCGGCTTGTTGATCGGCACCGTTGCCAACATTATTGGTCTCGTAGCCTAAAAAATGAAACTCCGGCGTACTGCCATTCCGAGGTAGCGAGTCCTCATTGCATCCTTAGACCGGCTCGATGAGCTCGGGGCCATTGTTGCGGATATTGCCGACCGCCGTGCCAACCACCGTCGGCACCAGGTGCGGGTCCGGGATGGAGTCAATGAGGGTTCGCAAGTCGCTCTTGTCGGTGAGTTCGGGATCCAACCACTCATCGTGCAGGTCCGCCGGCACGATCACCGGTGTCCGATCGTGAATGTGACCCAGCGCATCGGGGGCCGCGCGGGTGATGATGGTCACCGTCATCCGCCACTTGTCCTCTTGATCCTCGGGCAGTTCGGGATCGGGCCAGAATTCATAGAGGCCGGCGAAGGACAGCAGCTCGTCAGCATCCTCGGGGTGCAGGTAGGTGGGGATCTTGCCTTCGGGGGTGACCTGCCACTCGTAGTAGCCGGCGGCCGGAACGAGTCCGCGGCGTTTAGATGCGGCCGAGCGGAAGGAGGGCTTCTCGGTAACCGTCTCACTCCGGGCATTGATGAGCCGGGCGGCGCCCTTGGTGTCCTTGGCCCATACCGGTACCAACCCCCAGCGAGAGGTCTCGATCATTCGTCGTGGCTCGTCAGCGCCCGGGATCAACCGTTCCGTGACGATGCTGATCCGCTGGGTTGGCGCGACATTCCAGGACGGCCGCACCTCCGGACCCGTGGCGCCGGCGGCGTTATAGATCGATACGAGGTCGGCGCCGGCTCGGGGCATTACAAATCGTCCGCACATCTTCCGAGCCTAGCCTTCGAGGTCGCATGTTACGAGAGACATCCGCACATGCGCCGGCCATCCTTACTCCCCACCCCGCACGCGCATCCACCCGGGCAGTGCCTCGTTCAACGCCTCGAGACGCCACTCCGCCAACCTACGATGGTGCGCCTCGATGCCCTGTGTCTGTAGCCAAATCCCGAGCACGCGGTCCGTTTCGTTTTTTGCCGTCCGGTGCCTGGGCAGCCGTCCGTGCTCGCTCACGAAAGCCGCAACTTCGCCAAGCCGCTGCCTCCACCGCGCATCCCTCGCCCTTTCCCTGTCGGTGGTGACCCAATCCCCCAGGACCCCGAGCTCACGCATCTTTTCCCAGCCAAGCGTCTGCCCCACAAGAGCGTGACGCTGCTCCGAAAGCCAGCCGTATAGCTGTGCCTCACCCTCCAGGCCGCCGTGAATGCCGGGATAGCGGCCGTGTGTGGCGATGAAATTTCGCATCTCCGAGAGTCGCCGGCGCCACAGATCGGAGGGGGTTCGTGGAGCCGCTGCAGCATGCTGGGCGGCCAGGCCGGGATTCTCTGCCCGCCGGTGCTGGATGTACCCCTTCACGGTCGACAGCCGCGTTCCCTGGAGCTCGGCGATCAAGCCGACACTGAGACCACGTGCGTACATCGCGGTCCACTCCGGGTGTGCCCAATCGTCGCGATCCACATAGCCCCCTAGTGTCATGGCGGTGGGGGCAGCCTAGCGAGAACAAATCCAATCTGTATAACGAGTTCATAACGATCCCCATCTGCCGTCCCCATATCGACGTGTGGGGACAGGCAGCCCCGGGAATTCAAGGGGAACCCACCAATGTGACACCCGTGGCCGCAGTCGGCGCATAGAAGACACCGTAAGCAGCTTTACTCCGCACCCCGCCTCCCCCGAGGCAAGAATCGAGATTCCCATGGACCAGCCACTGACCCCCGCAGCCGCCGCAGCCCTCTCTGCCTTCCCCACTGACGCCCTCGTCTGCCTCATCGTCGGCCTCGATGCCTACCAAGGCGGGGAGTTCAAGCGCGACTCGGCCGACTACGAGGAGCTCATCGACGAGCCGCTCCTGGCCGCGGTGCGGGCCGAGCTCGGCATCGCGGATACCGGCCTGCTGATCGAAGCGGTGCAGGGCGCGCTGGAAGCCCGGCACACCGAGATGCGCGACTGCCTCCAGGCGTGGTTCCTGTGGACGCACCGGACTGAGACGTGGGCGGACGCGATGCTCGACGCGGCAGACGTGATTAGAGCGAAGCAAATGGACAAGCTCGTCGCCTCCTGACCACCCCTCAAAAGTTTTTCCGGGATTCCCTTACATGGTGTCCCCTTAGAACGACTGGATCTATGTAGGGAAAACCGGCCTACAGCGCATCACCTCACCCGCACCGCCTTCGGGCAGAAAAGAGCATCACCATGGACTCCATGTCCCCCACCCGCCAGATCCGCATCACCGAAAAGAACCGCGCCGCACTCGAAGCCGCGCTTGCCGAGGCCAATGGCCGCCTCGACCGCTTCCTGAGCATCTCCGACCTTCTGGAAGCCGCCCGTGTGGCCGAGGAAAAGCTGGACCGCCTCGCTCTTCGCCTTGTGGACCGCCCCGGCGCCGTGGCGCACACCGCCGAGCCCGCCAGCCCCTGGAGCCAACATTTCGTCACGGTCGCCAAGGCGACTTTGATCCGCCGCCCCTCCGGCTGGTTCCTGCAAAGCGCAGGCCGCGGCACCGGCTCCGGCCACGACGTGCAGGTCGAAATTCTGGCCGGCCAGTTCGACCTGGGGCGCCTGATGGACCAGATGGGCGTGCACATGGCACCGGCCGACACCGCACCCGAGCCCGCAGCCGCACCGCTCAACCTGGTGGCCTAAAAAGCCCGCCCGCCGGCCTCGCAGCCACCACCCTGGCCGGCGGGTGTTAACCGCCAGCCACCCTGCCCGCCGACCAGTTCACCGGGCAGGATGGCGACACGTCACCACAATCAGGAGAACGAAATGTTGAAGGCATCCACCGGCCTCGTAGGCATCATGGGCAGCGCGTGGGGCGCCGTCGCCGCCTTCCAAGTCCACTCAACAATTGGCATCGTCGCCGCCGCCGCGTCCGCCGTAGCCGCCGTCGTCCTGCTCGTCCTCGGCGCCAGGGCCGTCCTGCGCGACTGACCGCCGTCGCCGGCCGGTTGGCGGATCGCTACCCGGCCGGCGGGGCCTATAGCCGGTCGGCAATATAGGGTGAGAACACACGACGCGTGCTTGGTCCGACTCAGCTACTTGCAGTCGGCAAATTTGGGGTTAGGTGTCTGCAATGTTTGGAGCCTTTGGGAGCTTGCTGGTTGGTTTCTACTTCGTGGTGATCGTCGCGRTCGCCGCGCTCGTCATTTGGATGTTGATCCTAGCGATCACTTTCCTGAGACTTCGGATAGCGGAGATCCGAGGTACGGCCGGTAACCCACCAATTCTCTAGACCTTCCGGCCAAGCGCTGGGGCGTCCTGCACTCCGGGCGTGCGTACGATTCGATCTTCCGCACACATGTCCCGGGATACCAGCTCGAAGGGACTCCCGATGCCGACGCCTCTAACCCCACCGGTCACAGCGTTGCTCCCGGTGCTAGGCGTCGATCTCATTGCTGCCCTCGGCGACGGAACGGTTCGCCAAGTTCCCCAATGGGCTGGCGCACTGGGCCCCGGCCCGACGGCACGGGGAACGGTCCGTCTGCGAATCGCATACGAGGCCGGATCCATCCTGACAGCAGGCGGTTTCGATGCCGCGGCGGTGCAGGCATGGTGGGCGGATCCGCTCGTGCTTGCCAGCCAGGGAGCCGATGTAGCGCCAGCCGATCTGATGCGATGCGAGTCACTGAAAGTTTCCGCGAAGATCATCCTGGCTGCCGCAAGGAGCGTGGTCGGGGCGAAAAAGACCGAGCCGCTGGCCTGGCCAGTTCGGACCCTAGTCCTCCTGGACGTCGACGGTGTGCTGGTCCCCGTCGACGACGGTCGCGCGGTTGATATCCGGCGCCTGACCGCCCTCGACTTTTTCCACCCGCCCCTCGCGGCGCCGGCCCGCTTCTACTACGATCCTGCCGTGGCCGTAGCGATCCGCCAGTGGGCGGCCATGCCCGGCGTGGAGGTCCATTGGCTCACGAGCTGGGGCACGGCGGCCCCCGGCCTTCTCGCGCCGCTTCTCGGCCTTCCACCCGCGCCACTCTTCGCCGAGCGCACCGCGATCGATGTCTACCGCAACCGGCCGTGGAAAAGATTCGCATTGTACGACTTCGTCGGCGACTGCGTCCTCCCCCACCACCCGACGCGCATTCTCTGGATCGAGGACCGCGACGCCCGCGGGGCTGGCCACCAGCTGCGCAGTTGCCGGCAGCCCGGCCAGCTGGTCGGTTCGTTGGTCATCGAGCCGGCGTCGCACCGTGGCCTGACTGAGTCTCAGATCGCACAGGCCGACGCTTTTCTAGCACGCCAGCCGACCGCAGCCGATGCCGCACCACTTGCTGCCGGCGAGTCCCGCACGGAGCTGTGATCGCCGCGGGCCTACGCATGGTGATGGGCGATAAGTCATCGTCAAGAGGGAGCGGGACGCCATGGCATCCACGACATCATTCGACCGCATTGCCGAGATCCGCGCCAGGCCACGACAGCTCCCGCCTCCACCGGCTCCCGCACGGCCCCGGATGCCGGTCGCCGAGGCAGCCCTGCGACAAATGGTGTGGGGCCTGGCGCACGAAGCGGGACTCTCCGCCGCGCTCCTGGAGTGGGTCCAGGATGCGGCCGAGTCGCGGGGCGAGACCCCGCCCGCCCACGTCGAGTACTCGGCGGAGCGGGCGGCGATGGCCGCCACCTTGCTCCTCGAGGCCCGCATTTCAGATCACCCGTTGCTGCGCCAGGGTCCGTGGGATCTTGACAGTCCCGTCTGGTCACCGGGGTTCGCGTGTCCGCCGGGTCTCGCCCTGCAGCCAGCGAGCGATTCACTCCGGTCACAGATCATAACGGCGTGTGGGATCGGCAGGCTCATGGCGCCGACCGTCCACCCACCGATGCGAAATTCGCCACGGGCCCTGCGGCGGTGGCTCATCCCAGTGGAGGTCTACCGGTATTTCGAAGAGCAAAACCATTTCTAGACTCTGTCCCGCGTCAACGACCCCGGCGAGCACGACCTTGCCGGGGCCGTTTTGTGTCCCACGGCGTGTGCCGGCCTCGAAAAAACTGGGCGCACTCGCTGCGGACCCGGGACGGGCGATAAAGGCGATCTGGCAGCCGGGGTCCTGGTGGTAGATGGCCCTTATCACGGGAAGCCAGGTCGCCCAGATGGTTTTGACTTATATCGCCTTCCACCACCACCCGAATGCGCAATGTCGCGGCACGATTTCACCACTCTGCCCGTCTCCCCCGAGGCGGTCCCCACTGCATGCTGCTCGTCACCGCTGAGTGTGGCCCAGTCCACGACCTTCAATGGCCTGCGGCCGGCGATCCCAGCTCAGTGAAGCCACGCAGTAACCCTCGCTCCGCGGTCAAGCCAGGTCACCTGAGGGGTAACCGCGGCGGCTTTCGGGTCGTGGCGTCTGGCAGTGAGGGGAAGTCGAGCGGGCTGCGCGCCGCAGGCGATGGGATCGTGAGAGTCATAGTGGCTTGATGGGAAATTCGGTGACGGAGAGATCGGCAGTATTTAGTACGACTAGGTTTCCCGGTTGGTTGTCGCGGTTCAGAACTTCGACACGAGTCGAGGAAGTTAAGTCTGCTGTCAGACGCTGGTGCCAGTGGCCGCAAAGGGTTACGCATGGCGAAGTGTTTCGAACTCCCTGCTCGACCAGCAGCCGGCCCTGATACGCAGTCCACGCCTCTTCTTCAGCCAGGGGGTCGCCAAGTTGAGAAATGACCGGCACGCCGGCAGGAACTTCATGGCAAAGCAGAACATCGAGAGGCTCACTGCCGAGGGCATCGACGTCCGCGGAAGTCACCTCTTCGCCCTCGAACAGGTCCTTCCCCCACTCTCGCCAGGCCCGATCGACTGAGTAGGCGCCGCCCAGTGCGCCGAACCGCGTACCGTCCTCCAGTGTCCACCGATGGCCGCGAGGTGCATGTAGCAAGCGGTCCGAAATTATCCCGAACCCGTCAGTGTTCCGGGGCAGGTCACGGAGGGCCGGGACGTTGTCGTGGTTCCCGTCGATGAACGTCAAGGCGAGGTCAAACCTCTCGAGAAACTTTAGGAGCACGACAGTGAATCGGTCCCGTTCACGCAGCCTTCCCCACAGCACACCGAGGTCACCAAGCTGGTAGATCTGAGTGTGCCCAGCACGGGACACCTCACGCAGCGCCCTCTCGACAGCCCTAGTATTGCCGTGCCAGTCCCCTGCAACGATTAACTCCATGGCGGCCATGTGTACGGACGGCACCAGGACACCAGGCGCGCAGCGCCGCCGCGGCCAGGTCGAGCCCCAGTCGGTGCTTCTCCCAGGTGGGCGTGAAGGTGAGCAGGAATCATGCAGCAATCCTCTCAGGTAAGCGTTGGACGCGCAGCGGCCGACGGACGACGGAGAGTGACGCGGGGCGAAAGTCGAGTTGAAGGCGGGTCGGTAGAGGGAGGCGCGGAGTGGCGACCTTCACTTAAATGGCTGGCGCTTGGTTGGCTCGTGTACCCGTTCGATCTTTCGGCATGTCGACTTGCCGCGGCTATCGCCGGCCCACCGTGCCTGCCGGCACAAGATCGACACGTCGGGCGGTGGTCATCTCTCCGCACACATGGACTCCACCGTGGCCGCACGTCAGTTGGCCGCACCGAGGGTTGTGGAGATCAGCGTGGCCAGCGAGAAGGACGTCGTGCACAGATACCTCCGTCTCGAGAACCACTACGCCAGTGGTATCATCCTCCCCGACGACCTGTGCCCGGAGTGCGCCCGGCAGCTCTACTGCTATTTCACAAATCTGGAGACCCTAGAGGCTCTGCTCGCCGAGCCGCCTCATGATTGCTGGCACCGCCTCACAGCCATCACCGTCCTTCATGCGGCCCTCCACGGTCCCGTCGAGCTCGTCGAGACGATTGGCGAGGAAATTGGCTTGCACGGCTGGGACCGCCTGCCGGAGACTGACGACGATGGCGACGAGATCGTCTACTGACGCGTGGGATGATCTTCACGTGACGGCCATCCACGAGGCGGGCACGAACTCATGGGATGGATCCATAGCCAAAGCTCATCTCAGTGACCGTCAAGCGCGCCGGCCCGTTCACGGGCGGCACTGCTTTTGCGCTGGTACCCATCGCCGTCGGGGTCCAGGATGCCTTGCTTACCGCAGGCCCAACTGCATCGGCGGATCACCACCTGCTGCGGCGATAGGCTGGCTCGACGGCGTGTTAGTCGTCGTCGTCGCGATCGAGTTTGCCGTCGATCTTCTTCAAGGTGTCGTTCAGCTTGCCGACCGCCGTCGAAATAGTGTGCAGACTCCCCGCCGGCACAGCGAGGGTATGCCGAATCTCCTGCAAGCCGATCGTGTACTCAAGCTTGTCGAGCGGACCGAATGGCCCATCGGCCTCTATCGTGATGTCGTAGGCGGGCTCCTGACCTTCCTCTACCGTCTGCCATGCCACGCCCATGCTCCATTTCCACACCCGCCCCGGTGCCAAGGAGGGAAGGCCGCGGCGCAGTACCTCGGTTGCGTGCTCCGATGAGTCTTTGGACGCCATTCTCAGTTCGGGTGAGAAGTTGACTCGGACATTTGTTGCTACGGTTGGCCCGGAATTGCCGACAATGAGTAGCAGCAGCCCGCCTTGGGCCTCGTCCGGCCGCAAGTCAGCCCAGATGTATGGTTCGGCCGCCGCCTTGTTCATTTGCGATTGGATCTCGGTTTGCTTTTTGGCAGCGTTCGCCGAACGGGCGGTGTAGAAGAGTGCGCCTATGGCCACCGCGACAGCAAGCCCAGTAATGATAATTTCGGTCGACATGCCAAGAGCCTAGCCCGACGCTCCGACACTGTTTGGCGTCCCCTACCCGCCGCCACACCGCCACCGGCCTGGGTGGCGTCCAGGGCGCCGGATAGGCTGAGAGGAGATCGGAGGTGCGCGATGAGGCTGGAAGAGTACTTGCCGACGGAGATCGCGCGGCTGACCGATGGCGTCCGGGCCGCCCTGGACGCTGGCGATGAAGCCGTAGCATTCACGCTCCTGCAGAAGAAATTGACGCTCATGGCCCAGGTCTTGAGCAACGATGTTTGCCCCGCTTTGGATCCGCCGGCAACGGTAGGCGATCGCCGTTGGGACGCCTTGGTGTCGGGAGCCCTCCTGGACTTCCTCGGGGATCAGTGGCCGGAACCCATGCCCCTGGCCGCGGCGTGGTTCCCGATACACCAGACCGGTGCCGCCCAAGCCGAAACCATTGCGGCGACATTACCCATCCTGGCCCGCGCCAACGTTTTCGTCAGACGCTCGGATTTGCGGTGGACACCGGCGACCGCCCAGCTGCCCTAATCGCCCGCCAAACGATTCGTTGACCGGGGCGGCACCCACAGTATGTCGATCTGCACGTGCGGCTATTCGCCGCACGGACCGGTGGGCCGTGTGGCTGGAGGCGGGATGGCCTCCGGGACGCAATCCGCGGAGTGGTGTCCCCCTAGGAGCTATGCGGCCACGGCCTCGGCGATGGCCAATCCGCGAACCGCCCAAGCGGCCCCTTTCACGACCTTGTCCGCATCCCACTGCCGGAGCCGGAGACGGGCAGCAAGATCAGCTTCGACTGCGGCCTTCACTTCTGGACTCATTGGCGGCAAGCCATTGATCTTGCCGCGCAGCTGTAGGAGCCATGCTTTCTGCGTGTTCTCGTCCTCATTGCCCCGGGGAATGCTCATGAGGGCAGCACCCAGGTGATCGAGCCCGCGCGTGGCCCGCATGGCAACCCGCCTCTTGCCGGGCACCTCACCGTCGAGGTCGAGCCCCGCTGTGATCCAGCCAGCGACGATGCGCCCCACTTCGGCGTCCCGCACCCTGGAGCCGATCATCCGCCCGAGCTCGGCCTGGACTGCGGCAGCCACTTCCACCGGATATGCCCGCCCCGCGAATGCTGCCCTGGCGGTGTCGATCCACCGGGCCATTTTCCTGCCGCCCGAGACGCCGGGTTTCGGGACCGCGGCGAAGGGCCCCACGAGTTCTTCGACGATCCTGCGAGCATCCTCCCGCACGCCTCGGTAGAACCGCAGTTCGTCGGTCCTGGCTACAGCGGCCTCGCGGTAGGCCTCTTCCGCCCCGCGTCGGGCTTCCAGACAGCCACGCTCCCGACTGTACCGGTCAAGCGCTGCGGTCAGCTCTGCGCCAGTCTTGGCACCCGTGATGCCGGCCGCCGTGAGAGCCTTCCGATCCAGGCTGACGTTTCGCTTGCTCACGCCCAGGGTGGCAGGGTCCAGGCCAGCCCGGGCGGCAACAGCCACCCACCAGGCTCGGTGCCCAAGCTTCCCTTCACCGAAGTTCCAAGCGCTGTGTGTGGTGGACCGAACCAGGTCTGCCACCATGCTCCCGGCGCCGTCGAGGCCCTTGAGTGCCCGGATCGTTTCGACCTGGCCGGCGGCGATTTCGCGCTGGTCGGGAGTGAGGCCCCGATTCATCTTAAAGCGGCGAGCTGTCGCCTTCCGCGCCGTCGGCAGTTCGGAGATCAGGCCCATGGAAACCAGGTCATTAAGAGCGCGTTTTGAGGTGCTCGTCGTCCAGCCCGTTAGGAGGTTCATGCGGCTGTAGCTGAGCTGTGCGGTCGACCAGCCATTCTCGGAATTTATGGAGGCCAGAAGGTCCATCCCGACCACAGCAAGGGCGACCCGGACCCGCAGCTGGGATGCAGGCGACATTGGCTTCGCGGCGGGCTTCGGAGCTTCCAGCAGAGCCTCGGCCCAGGCCTCGTCATCTAGGCCGTCATCGACACGCTGGCCTAGTTTTGGTGTCCCCTTCGAAAAATCAGAAAGCAGTCTTCCAACGAGGAGCCGAGACACCGTCGCCGCGTTCCGCCGCGCCCCCTGGGGCGAGGAAGAGACCGACAAGCGACGGGCGGCTGCCAGGACTCGTTTGAGCGGGGTTACCTGCCCGAGGAACGTTTTGAGCCCTGGTCGGGTAGCTACCTGCCTTCGGGCAAAGATCAAGATTTGCTGGGAGGTACACCCGAGGGAGTAGCCGCGCACGGCGAGGTCGCGCACGAAGACAGGCGCAGAGAAGCGAGACGGAGGGCGGGAAGAGGAGAGTTGCCTGAGGGCCTGGAGCTGCTCGGGAGTGAGAGATGACCCGGTAACATTCATGTAACAATTTTAACAGATTCTATGCGTCTTTGGACGGAGTCCAGAAGACAGCGATTATAATCTGGCTCAAATCAGGTGCCCAGGGGTGGAAGCCGCCGACATTCGATCCACAACCCCGGCCAAGGCCGGCAAGCCACACCGAGCAAGACGATGCCGAGAACCCACCCCGGGCGTCAAGTGTTCCAGCAAGACAGTCGGCACGGGTACCAATCCGAAGCCGATTCGAAAGGCAACCGACACGATGTCGATCCGGATCCCGCTCAGCTGTCCTGGTCGTTTACCTGCCGACTAACGCCGGGCCGCCGCTTCGGCTTAGGACTTCGTCCACGCCTCCGCACGGCAGTCGACCCGTTGATCTGATCGGTGACCTTGTCGGTGCCGTAGAGGCGGTTGGCGATTTGATGACCGAGACGTTTACCTTTAAGTTCTCTCCCTCCACTCGCCACTGGCTCATTTGGCTCACGGCGGCCGGTTCAGTTCGGCGGCTCACCCGGCTTCATCGGACCGGCCCACATCGGTTCAGTACAGCGGTTCATTGATCGGCTCACCCCTCCCTGGCGGACGGTAGTGCGGGCGGGCCAAGCAGCAGGCTCATTGGCGGTTCAAGCCCCACCGCGGATCGGCTCACTCCCTCTCCGCGGATCGGTTCAGCGGCGGTCCACTTGGCGGCTCATTGACCAGCTCAATGCCTCCCGTAGAACGGTTCACGGCAGTTCAGACCAGCGGTTCACACAGCAGCTCATGTCACCCGCTGACCCGGTCCGCGGCGATCTAGGCAGCCAGTTCACGAGCGGCCCGCGACGTTTCATGCGGCCGGCTCACCGGAGGTTCAGAACCCTCCCCGCGGTCGGCTCACTGCGGCTCAGGCGGTCGGTTCAACCCGCGCCCGCTGGCCGGTCCGCGACGGTCCGCGCAACCGGCTCACGCAGCGGTTCAGCCCACCCCGTCCAGCGGCTCACGCAGCGGTTCAGCCCACCCCGTCCAGCGGCTCACACGGCAGCTCACTCAGCAGGCTCTCCGTGGCCCAGGTCGAAGGCGCGGCGGCATCTGGCAACCGGGTCGTGGACCTTCGCGGCTCGCTGGTGATCGCGAAGGTGGGCAACCCGATCACCAGAGCCGGGGGCAGCAGCCGTGTGGTCCGGTACGTGGGATCACTGCGGCCGGCATCCCGTTCGCTGGCCCTGACGGCAGCAGCGTGGGTGGCGAGAAAAGCATTAGCAACACTTAATCATGACTTGCGAATTCGTAAGCTATGCTTAATAATAGAGAGCGCGGGTATTGCTGCTCTGGACGTGTTGTGGTGACACGAGAGAAAAAAGAACCCCGGCCAGTTTGCGGCCGGGGTTCTTTTTTCTGGGCGGCTACGACACATCCTTCCGCCAGGCTGGCTTAGGGCCACCTCGCGGCCGGTACTCCGTCCGCAGGAAATCCGCGAAGGCAACCACGTCATCTCGTAGCCAAACTGGCCCGCCGTTCAAGCTGGCATTAGAACCCCCCGCATCATCATGCTCAACCGGCGCCGGAAAGGCTTCCTTCAAGCTCCCCTCGCCTAGCCGCTTGCGATTCAACCACGTTCTCCACTGACCAACGGGGACGTCCAGGAACTCTGCCGCCAGGCGAGCGTCCATGAGCTGGTGGACCGATTTGGGAGTTCGAGAAGTTTCCATAATTCCATCATGCGGCAAAACAGGGCCTGTTGTACACCAGGTGTACAACCTCGCTCACACATGAGAGACTGATGTTGTACTCAGCAAATACAACTTGGGAGGCGGGACCATGCAGGATGTTGAGGTTTTCGTAGAAGGCGAGCAGGTCGTTCTCCGCGCCCCGTTCAACCCGGACCTTGGACCGTTCGTCGATGACATGGGCGCCAAGTGGGACCAGGACCGCGGCCTCTATACCTTCCCCGTCCACCTCGCGGAACACGTGCAGGCACTGGCTGAAAGCTTCTTTGGAACCAGTGGGAACAGCGCCCTTTCCACGGTGGAAATCGAGCTCCAGCATTACAGCGACCAATGCGTCCTGGAGCTGGGTGGCCGCCTCATCGCCGAGCGCCGCCAGCGTTCTCGCAGGCCGATACTCGGCAAAGGGATCGCGCGTATCCGCGGCTCATTCACGTGGGAAGGACTCGGCGGCCCGTTCACCAAGCCCCTCATCGGCGTCAATGACGTCCTTGTCCTAGCAAGTCTGCCCACATCGGTCGTCGCGCGCCCAATCCCCGGCGTCACCATCGTCCCCACAATGGACCGCGGAAGGGCCCTACGCAGCGAAGCAGCTCGCCTCCAAGCTCGCCTCGAAGTCATCACAAAGGAGTTGGCAGCATGAACACCCGGACACTTCGGGCCGAGACCGCTGCGGGCCCGGTCCTCATCGCGGTGGCAATTGCCGGTACGCTGCTCTCCTTCATGGGTATCCTGCGCTTGGCACTGCACGTCGGCTGGCCGGCGTGGGCCGCGTGGCTCCTGCCGATCTCCATCGATGGAATGGTGGTGGCCGGCATCCTGCAGGTCCTCCAGGCCACCGCAGCTGGAACAAGCCGAAAGTACGGCTGGTGGCTGACCGCTGCCGGCGCCGCGATCTCCGTGGCTGCCAACTCCATCACCGCGACCCCAGGGATCCTCGCGTCCGTTGATTCAAACATCTTGGCCGCCCTCACCCACGCCCTCCCCGTCATCACCGTGGTGGCCACCCTCGAAGCCTGGCTCTACATGCGCCGGGGAGGAATCCACCGCGCTGCCGAGGACCTTGCTGCCGCTGACCGCGAAGCGGCCCTCACCGTCGAGCTCGTCGAGGCCCAGGCAACCGTCGCGGCGGGCGTCGAGGAGAACAACAAGCTGGCCAAGCTTGTAGCTCGCCTCGAAGCAGATATCTCGAAGGTCACCGCCACAGCCGCCACCCCGGCAGCCGTGGAGGCCAACAGCACGCCGAAGCAGAAGGCCCTGGCCTCGGTTCCCGACGCCAAGCCGGCTACCGACCGCACCGCACTGGTAGCCCAGGCCACGACCCTTCGTGAAGGAGGCATGACGCTGCCCGCCATCGCTGCCGAGGTCGGAATGAGCCTCAGCAGTGTGAAACGCCTGCTCTCTCCTACCGCCGCCACATCCGCAGCATAGTCAACCCGCACACCCGCAAAGGAAAACACCATGCAAACACTCACCGCATTCGTCGTCCGCGCACTCCCGAGCTTCACCAGCCGCCTCTGGGTCGCAGTCCTCCTTGCCGCGTTCCTCTTGACCGGCGGCGTCGTGGCCGCCGATGCCGCCAGCTCCAGCGTCAAACTTATTCCGGATGCCCCCGCGCACAGCCAGCTCCTGGAGAAGGGCCAGACCAGCCAGGCGGATCAGGAGGCTGCAAGCCAAATCGAGTCCATCCTCGGCTTGTGAGTTCCGGGCCTTCGGCCAGACAAGCAGGACGCCCGCTGGAAGGTCAGCGGGGCGTCTTGTTGTATGGGAGGTGGCTAGGAAGTGCGAGGCGGGCGTAGGGCGTCGGAGTAGTCGGGCACCACGGTCGGCCTGGCGATGTAGTATTCCCGGGTCGTATCCGGCGAGCTGTGGCCGAGCATGTGGGAGGCCGCCTCATCGCCGTACTTCGCCGAGATGCCGCTGCCGACAGTCCTCCGGAAGCTGTGCGGCGATATCCGACCTTCGATGCCGGCCTCCAGTTGGGCCTTCCGCAGTGAAGTGCGGAGGTTGCTGGGGCGCACGAAATTTCCCGATCGGGCCGCAGCAAACACCGCGTTGGTGGGCGTTGTCTTGCGATTGCGCCACCGGCGCCCGATCATCTCAACGAGCTCGGGATCGGTCACCGGAAGGATCCGAATCGAGTCGGCCGTCTTTGGGTACATCTGCCGGTAGAAGATCGTCGGCCTCTCCACCAGCGTTCCCGAAACGGTGATGGTCATCGGTGAGGAAGATGTATCGACGTCTTCCCAGCGAAGGCCGAGGGCCTCACCGATACGCAACCCGGTCAGCCGCAGCAACAGAACCGTGTCATAGGTGCGACCGACCGGCACGCGGCGGTTGTCGCCCGATTCTGGGTTCAATGGCGCCACAGCCCTTTGGATGGCCGCTACGGTTTCGAGTGCCAGGGCCTGGGGCTTCTTCCGTTTTTTCGGCACCCGGCTGACAGATTTCGCCGGGTTGTATTCGCGGTAGCCTTGCCTCACCGCATAGTCCATAAGCTGCTGCAGGACTTGCTTGGCCAGCGCGGCGGTGCGGTAGCCGGCACCGGTGGACACTGAGTACATCCCAGTGATTGCCTTTTCGCACACTGGCGTCGTCACATCCACTACCTGAAGCTCACCGATGGCGGGCAAGACGTGGAACCCCAGGACCCGGCGGTATTGCTCCCAGGTTTGCGGCCGCAGACCGTCGGTCGTGAGTGTGGCCGTCCGGGCGACTTCATCCACGACAACCGGTGCCGGCTTGCGCATTTCGAGCCATGCCGCGGCCAGCTCGGCTACAGTCAGTCGGGCCGCGGCTGCCGCCTCCTCAGCAGCTCGTTCAACTGCATCACGCGCTGCCAGCTCCTCCTCGCGGACACCGGCCTTCAGAGCGTTCTCAGCCGCGGCCTTGGTTCTGCCGGCCCGGCGCATCTGGCGTCGGTCACCTGCATCATCCCGGTAGTATGCGCGCGCCTCCCAGCGGCCTGACGCGTCCTTCGTCGTGGTGATCGTACCGAGTTGCCATGCGGGCGTTTTTGGGCGCCCCATCAGACGCACAGCCGATCCTGGGCAGCCAGCCACGACTCGATGTCGGCGAGCCGGTAGAGGACGCGGCCGCGGCCCATGCGCGTGTACGACGGCCCGACGTCGCCGGACGCCCAGTTGCTCAGGGTTCCAGTTGAGAGGCGCAGATACGCTGCGGCCTCGGCTCGGGTGAGCCAGGTGACTGTGTCCTGGGGCTCGAAATCGAAGGTTGTGGTGGCGGCAGTCGCGGCTGCCGTGGCGGAATGAGTGGTCATGGTGGTTTCTATGCGGGGACCCTCGCCACGGGTGTCTTTTTGCCGCCGTAAGTATGCCGCAGGAGGGGGCGGCATACTTATGCCATACTTTGAAACTGATTTTCCGGGATTGTTCGTTAATACTTTCGAGCCGCGTTCGATCGGAATCCGCGGAATCTCGGGAATTTGTGAACCCGGGTGTTCGAACTCGACCCCTTCACGCTTTGAGAAAAGGTCAACAGTTCGATTCTGTTTGGAGGCTCATTCAATCCCCCGGATCCCCGAGATTCCGGGGGATTTTTGTGCCCGAACCGCGGGGGTAGGCGGTACGCACCGGCGGGTACTGTCAGTTCGACGGTGGACGGGCGCGGCTAGGCGTCCCAGGGGAAGACGACGCCCTCGCCCACGACCTTCAGCGAGAGTTCGGTACCGGGCCGGGCCAGCATGGCATTCCAGTGCCGGATGTTGATGACCTCCCCGCCCACCGGCTGGTGCGGGTCCACCGGCTTGGAGGGGTCCACGGCAATGGGTTGGAGCTGGATGCGGACGGTGGTTTCCGGGCCGAAGTAGTCGGTGTCCACCACGCGGCCGCGGATTGCCCCGCCTTCGGTGATGCGGATTTGTTCCGGGCGCAGCATCAGGTGCACCTTGCCCTGCACCGGCGGCCGGCGCACCGGGATCCCCCCCAGGGAGCACAGCGCCAGGGAACCCTCCATCCAGGCCTCCAGGATCACGGCGTCGCCGAGGAATTCCGCGGTGGCCCGGTCCGAGGGCCGCGTGTACACCACGAACGGGCTGCCGATCTGCGCCAGCTTGCCGTCTCGCATCACGGCCACCTGGTCCGCAAAGCTGAGCGCCTCGGCCTGGTCGTGCGTGACCAAGATGGTCGTCACCCCGGCCTCCGTCAGCGTCTTGGACACGGCCCGGCGGGTCGACACCCGCAGCCCAGCATCCAGGGCGCTAAACGGCTCGTCCAAGAGCATCAGCTCGGGTTGGCGGGCCAGCGCCCGGGCCAGGGCCACACGCTGTTGCTGGCCGCCGGAGAGCTGGTGCGGGCGGCGCTTGGCGTAGGCCGGATCCATCGAGACCATCTCCAACAGCTCCGCCACGCGGGCGGACGCGGCCCGGCCGCGCAGCGGCAGCCCAAACTCAATGTTCTGCCCCACGGTCAGGTGCGGGAACAAGGCCCCGTCCTGGGCCACGTACCCGACGCTGCGCTTGTGCGCGGGCACCCAGGTGCCGGGCCCGGCCACCTCGACGCCGTCCAGGCGGATGCTGCCGGCATCCGGGGATTCAAACCCGGCGATCAGCCGCAGCAGGGTGGTCTTGCCCGACCCGGACGGCCCCACGATGGCGGTGGTCCGCCCCTGCGCAACGGTCAGGTCGACGCCGGTCAGCACCGTGGTGCTGCCGAAGGCCTTGCGCGCCCCGGTAACCTGCAGGTGGTCGCTGACATGGCCGTCCAGCGGCGTGAAGACGGCTCGGGGGGCCGCTTGCGCGGCGGTGGGCCGATGTGCTGGGGTCACTGTCCTGCTGCTTTCTTGGATTCGGCAAAGAGAAGGTACGTCATGGGGGCGGAGAGCAAGATCATCAACAGGGCGTACGGCGCGGCACCCATGTAGTCGATTTCGCTGCTGAGCGACCAAAATTCGGTGGCCAGCGTCCGGGTGCCGTTGGGCGCCAGCAACAGCGTGGCGGTCAGCTCATTGACGATCCCCAGGAAGACCAGGGCCGCACCGCCGGCCGCCGCCGGGGCCGTCAGCCGCAAGGTGACCTTGAAGAACGCCACCAGCGGCGACTTGCCCAGCGCCCGGGCGGCCTCGTCCAGCTCCTTGGGTGCCTGCGCCAGGCCGGCCCGCAGGTTGACCAGGGCGCGCGGCATGAACAACAGGGCGTAGGCCGCGATCAGCACCACGGCGGTCTGATACACGGCGGGCACCCCGTGGATGGTGATGGTCACCAGGGCCAGGGCCACCACGATCCCGGGCATGGAGCTGGAAATGTAGTTGGCCCCTTCAAGGAGCTTGCTCACCCCGCCCGGGTGGCGGATGACAAGGTAGGCCAGCGGGAACGCCAGCATGGTGGTGACCAGGGCGCCGGCCAGCCMGTACCCCAGCGTTTGCACCAGCGCGTGCAGCAGGTCCGGTCCCGTCCAGATGGCCGCACCGCCGGCGATCAGCCAACGCACCACGTGCCACAACGGCACACCGAGCGCCAGGACGGTCAAGGCGGCCAGGCCCAGCTGGCCGGGGACCTCAAGCCAGCCCAGGGGCAGCCGGGTGGGATTGGACTGCACGCCCGAGCCGACGCGAGCGTAGCGGGCGGAGCCGCGGGTCCGGGTCTCGCCGAGCAGCAGCAGCAGGCACAGCAGGACCAGCACGCCGGCCAGCATGTTCGCGGCCGAGCCGTTGAACGTGGAGCGGAACTGGTCGTAGATGGCGGTGGTGAAGGTGTCGAACTGGATCATGGCAAACGCGCCGTATTCGGCCAGCAGGTGCAAGGACACCAGCAGCGCCCCGCCCGCGATCGCCAGCCGCAGTTGCGGGAGCACCACCCGGAAGAAGACCCGCCACGGGCCCAGGCCCAGCGAGGAACCCGATTGTTCCAGCGCCGGATCCATCCGGCTAAGCACGGCCGCCACCGGGATGTACACCAGCGGGAAATAGGACAACGTGGAGATGATGACGCCTCCGCCGAGCCCGCCCAGGGCGGGGATGGCACTGACCCAGGCATAGCTGTTCACGAACGCGGGAATGGCCAGCGGCGCCGCGAGCAGCACGGCCCACACCTTGTGCCCGCGCAGCCGGGTCCGCTCCACCAGCCAGGCGCCGCCCACGCCCAGCGCCACACACAGCGGCACCGTCACGGCGACCAATTCCACCGTGTTGACAAGCAGCTCGCCAACCCGCGGGCGGATCACCAATTTCACAATGGTGTCCCAGCCGGCGTTGGCGGTCATGACAGCCACATATCCCAGCGGCAGCAGGGAAAAGCCCGCAATCAGGACGCACAATACGACGACGACCCAAGGGCCGGAGCGCGAGCTCCGGCCCTTGGGCGCGTGGGGTGAGACCTTCCGCTCGGGCGAGCCGGCCGCCGTCGTACTGGTACGCAATGACATCAGTACTAGAGTAGCCCGGCCTGCGTCATCAGATCGGTGACCTTCTGCGAGTTCAGCTTGGCCGCATCAACCTTGGGGGCCTGCAGCTCCGTCAGCGGAACCAGCTTGGAGTTGGCCGCAACCTCGCTGCCCACCGGGTACTCGAAGGAGGTGCCGGTCTGCAGGATGGTTTGGCCGGCCTTGCCGGTGACGAATTCCAGGAACTTCTGGGCGCTCTCTTGATGCTTGCTCGAGGCCAGGACGCCGCCGCCGGAGACGCTGACAAACGCGCCCGGGTCCTGGTTCTTGAAGTAGTGCAGCGCGACGTTCTTGGAGTTTTCGCCCGTCTTGGCCTGGTCGCCGAACCAGTAGTAGTGGTAGATGACGGCGCCGTCGACCTCACCGGCATTGACGGCCTTCATGGCCGTGCTGTTGCCCTTGTAGGCCTTGAAGTTTTCCTTCATGGCCGTCAGCCAGGACAGCGTGGCGGGCTCACCCTTGAGGGCCAGGACCGCGGAGACGATGGCCTGGAAGTCGGCACCGGACGGCGAAGCGGCCCAGCGGTCCTTCCAGGAGGGGTCGGCCAGGTCCATGATGGACTTGGGCAGCTGGGCTTCCGTCAGCTTCTTCGTGTTGTAGGCGAAGACCGTGCTGCGGGCGGCGATGCCGGTCCACTTGTCGGTGGAGGGGCGGTACGCGTCCGGCACCTGGCCCAGGATCTTGGCATTGACGGGTGCGAACAGGCCGGCATTTTCAACCTGCGTCATGGCGGGCGAGTTCTCCGTCAGGAAGACGTCGGCCGGCGAGTTCTTGCCTTCCTGGATGATCTGGTTGCTCAGCTCGGAGTCGTCGCCGTTGCGCAGGGTGACCTTGATGCCGGTCTCCTGGGTGAACGCGTCGACCCAGGCCTGGGTCAGGGACTCGTGCTGGGCGTTGTACACCGTGATGCTATCCGTAGCGGCACCCGGGGCGCTGCTGGAGTTGGGGGTGGCGGCGGTGCCACCGCAGGCGGACAGGGCGAACACGGAAACACCGGCGATCGCGGCAACGGCAACTTTGCCGAGCGCGGTCTTGTTGAACCAAGTTTTCATGGGGGCCTTTCGGCAATCGGAAGAACGAGCGATTGGGAAGTATCAGCGAACGGGAATAATTAGCGAACGTTTGTTGATCGTATTCCCAATATAGGGCAGGCTAACCTTAAATTCCCAATCAAGTGACCCAGCTCTCCCGCATGTGACCGCGGATGACTTTTCCTACTTGCGGGTAAGTAGTTCCCGGGCCCGGACCACGTGCGCGTGCACCAGGGCGGAGCGGCGTTCCACCGCGGCAACGTCCCCCGCGCCGAGCCGCACCATGGCCACGGCCTCCGCCGCGGCCGCCAGGTCGTTGCCGGCGCGGGAGAGCTCCCGGTGCACGTCATTGAGGTAGCCGCCGGCGCTGGCGGGGATGTCCGTGCCCTCGCTCGGTGCCTCGGCGTGGGCGGCCAGGGCGATCTGGCGCACCTGCGGCAGGAGGTCGGCCAGCCCGTTGGCGATCGGCACCAGTAGCGCATACACGTCCGCGGGGGCGGCGGCACTGTCCGCGGGAGCGGCCGGGGCGGCGTCCGCGCCGGCGGCCGGGGCGGCGGGGCGGGCGGCGTCCTCGGCGATGCCTTCAAGCATCTGGTGGAACCTGTCCAGGCCCCTGGTGAAGCGGTCGTGGGCGCGGCGCCACACGCCCTTGCCGAGTTCGGCGTCGTCGCGGCGACCCTGCCGGGCGGCGCCAAAAAGTTCCCGAAGCATGGCGATTACAGGTACTGTCCGGGACCGCCGGAGTCGGACTGCCCGGGCATGGCGTCACCGTGGTGCATCCCGGCCGCGGCGCGCTGCGGCTCCCCGTTCTCCCCCACGACCACGCCGGGGGCAATGACGGTCCCGGGCGGGAGCTGGCGCAGCTGCAGCCGGGCCGCCACCTGCTGGTTGGCCATGGCCTGCGCCGCCAGCGCCGTTTGAATGCCATGGAACAGGCCCTCCAGCCAGCCCACCAGCTGGGCCTGGGCGATGCGCAGCTCGGCGTCGGACGGGGTGCCGCTGTCGGTGAACGGCAGGCTCAGCCGGTGGAGTTCGGCCACCAGTTCCGGGGCCAGCCCGTCCTCGAGTTCGGCAATGGAGCGATCATGGATTTCGGCCAGCCGGGACCGGGCGGCGTCATCCAGCGGCGCGCTCTTGACCTCGTCCAGAAGCTGCTTGATCATGGTGCCGATGCGCATGACCTTGGCTGGCTGGTCCACCAGGTCGGCCACGCTGGAGCGGCCGTTGCCCAGTTTTTCGGCATCCCGACCGGCGGATTCCGATGACGCGGCGGCCGCGGAGCCCTCGACGGCGGAGATGAGCTCGGAGTCGTCCAATACTTTGCCCTCAGCAGCCAAACCGTTKGCCGGGGTGTGCGCCTTCTCAGTCATACGGCCAGTCTCTCACGACGCCCGCCAACCGTGCCGGGATCGGGACAGTTGGCGGGGTGGTCGGGGCCATTCGGGCGCTAGCAGCAGCGGCCCTCGGGGTGGGCATCCTGGCGGTCCGTCTTGTCCCGCCAGAACTCCTTGACCGTCATGGCCGGCACCTGGCAGCCGGTGGCCCGGTGGTGGTCCAGGTACTTCGCGTAGGAGTCCTCCCCCAGGACACCCTTGAGGTACCTGTTGACCGACCTCAGAACACCCGCCGCGCGTCGCAAGACATCCATGGGTTAGTGACCCACCCCGACAGTTTGCTTGCCGGATTCGGCCCACTCCCGTTGGATGGCGCGTTCGGCCGCGGTCGGGACGATCCCGGCCGGGGCGAAGATCCGCGAGGGAACCGCCACGTCTTCCATGCTGGGTCCGCCGCCGGCGCGGACGGACCGGATGGAGACCAGAACGGCCGCCACGATCACAATGATGGACAGCACCACGAAGATGATGGACAGCGTCCCCTGAACGGAGGTGTTGCGGACCACCGATTCCATCGCGGCAACGGTCTTCGCCGTGCCAAAGTGCGTCTTGCCCGCATCCAGCGCCTCCTGGAAGGCCCGGTGCTGCGCCCAGTACCCCACCGACGGAACGGTCGAGAAGATCTTTTGGAACGACGCGACGACGGTGACCACGGTGACAAAGGCCAGCGGCAGCGCCACCATCCACAGGTACTTCACATGCGTGTTCTTGGAAACGATCGCCAGGCAGACGGCCAGGGCAATGGCGGCCAGCAGCTGGTTGGCGATGCCGAACAGCGGGAACAAGGTGTTGATGCCGCCCAGCGGGTCGGTGACGCCCATGATCAGGATGGCTCCCCAACCAGCCACCATGATGCCGGTTGTCAGCCACGAACCCAGCCGCCAGGAGGTGTCCTTGAACTTCGGGACAAAGTTGCCGATGGAATCCTGGAGCATGAAGCGGGCCACGCGGGTTCCGGCGTCGACCGCGGTCAGGATGAACAGGGCCTCGAACATGATGGCGAAGTGGTACCAGAAGCTCATCATGGCGGGCCCGCCGGCCACCTTTTGCATGATGTGGGCCAGGCCCACGGCCAGGGTGGGGGCGCCGCCGGTGCGCGAGACGATGGACTGCTCGCCGACGTCGGAGGCGGTCTGGGCCAGCGTGGCCGGGTCAACGTGGACGCCGGTCAGGCCCAGGGAGTTCACAAACGCCGCCGCACCCTCGATGGTGCCGCCGGTCGCGGCACCCGAGGCGTTCATGGCGAAGTAGATGCCGCGGTCGATCGACAGCGCCGCCACGAGGGCCATGATGGCCACAAATGACTCCATGAGCATGCCGCCGTAGCCGATGAAGCGGGCCTGGCGTTCCTTCTCGATGAGCTTGGGCGTGGTGCCCGAGGCGATCAGGGCATGGAAGCCGGAGAGCGCCCCGCAGGCGATGGTGACGAACAGGAATGGGAACAGGGCGCCGGAGAAGACCGGGCCGTTGGTGCTGTTGGCGAATTCGCTGAAGGCCGGGACGTTGATGACGGGGCGGACCAGCACGATCGAGCCGGCCAGCATGACGATGGTGCCGATCTTCATGAAGGTCGAGAGGTAGTCGCGCGGGGCCAGCAGCAGCCAGACGGGCAGGATGGCGGCGATGAAGCCGTAGATGATGATGGCCCAGGCCAGCGTGGTGCGGTCCAGGTGGAAGAACGATGCACCCCAGGCGGTGTGGGCCACGACGCCGCCGCCGATGATGGCGGCCAGCAGCAGCACAAAGCCGATCACGGAGACTTCCATGACCTTCCCCGGACGCCAGTAGCGCAGGTAGAGGCCCATGAACAGGGCGATCGGGATGGTCATCGAGACGGAGAAGACGCCCCACGGCGAGGAGCCCAGGGCGTTGACAACCACCAGCGCCAAGATGGCAACGATGATGATCATGATCAGCAGCGTCGCAATGAGCGCGGCCGTTCCGCCGATGACGCCCAGTTCCTCGCGCGCCATCTGGCCGAGCGAGCGGCCGCCGCGGCGCATGGAGAAGAACAGGACCAGGTAGTCCTGGACCGCGCCGGCGAGCACGACGCCGACGATGATCCAGATGGTTCCGGGCAGGTAGCCCATCTGGGCGGCCAGGATGGGCCCGACCAGCGGGCCGGCGCCGGCAATGGCGGCAAAGTGGTGGCCGAACAGGACGTTGCGGTCGGTCGGGACGAAGTCCTTGCCGTCGGCCTTGTACTCGGCCGGGGTGGCGCGCACGTCGTTGGGCTTGAGCAGGTACTTCTCAATGACCTTGGAGTAGAAGCGGTAGCCGATGAGGTAGGTGCAGACCGCGGCAAAAACAAACCAGACGGCATTGACCGATTCCCCGCGAACGACGGCCAGCACCACCCAGGCCACGCCGCCGAGCAGCGCGATGGCCGCCCAAATGGCGATCTTGAGGGGAGTCCACTTCTGCGCGGCTTCCTCGGCGTCCGGGCCAAGTGCCACGGGCGGCAACTCGGGGTCTTGGACCAGCAGCTTCGCTGGATCGGCGGTAGCCTGTGACGGCTGAATCATGTTTTTCCTTTGAAATGAGCCGGAAATCTGGCCTTTTGACGGTAGCAGCATGCCCCAGCGCACAACCGGCATGTGGGCTGGAACATAAAAGCGAATCTGTCAGCGGCGGCATGTCCGCGATAAGCGGCGCTCGGCGGGCGCCGGCCGCCGCGCCCCGCCCGGGGGCAAAAACTGGCCCGCATTAGATGTCGAGAATGGGCCGATTTCGGCCCATTCTCGACATCTAATGCGGGCCAGTTGAAGGAGGCCATTGAGGGGGCTAGGCCGTGAGCAGGACCTTGCCCACGTGCGCGCCGGAGTCGAAATACGCGTGGGCGGCCGCGGCCTCGGCCAGGGGGAATGTCTTGTCCACGATGGTCTTGACGGAGCCGTCGGCAATGCGCGGCCAGACGTGCTCGCGCACCCCGGCCATGATGACGGCCTTCTCGGCCGTGGGCCGGGCCCGCAGCGTGGTGCCGATGATGGCAGCGCGCTTGGCGAGCAGCGTCCCCAGGTTCAGTTCCGCACTCGCCCCACCCTGGAGCCCGATGACGACCAGGCGGCCGTACATGGCCAGGGCCGCCACGTTTTGTGCCAGGTACTTGGCGCCGACGACGTCGAGAATCACGTTGGCGCCGAGGCCGCCGGTATGTTCGTTCACCAGTGCCACGAAGTCCTGGGTGCGGTAGTTGATGGCCACGTCCGCGCCGAGGTAGCCGGTGAGCAGGGCGACCTTCTCCTCGCTGCCGGCGGTCGCGATGACGCGCGCGCCGGCGGCCTTGGCCAGCTGCACGGCCATGACGCCGATCCCGCCGGCGCCGCCGTGGACCAGCACGGTTTCCCCGGGTTGCAGCTGGGCGGTCATGAACAGGTTGGAGTATACGGTGGCGGCAACCTCGGGCAGGGCGGCCGCCGTGACCACGTCGAGGCCGTCCGGCAGCGGCAGCACCTGCTCGGCCGGGACCGCGACCTGCTGGGCGTAGCCGCCGCCGGTGAGCAGCGCCACCACCTTCTCACCCACGGAAAACGGCCGGGTCACGTTGGGCCCGAACCCGGCGATCCGGCCGGAGACCTCCAGGCCCAGGATTTCCGATGCCCCGGCGGGCGGCGGGTAGAAGCCGCGGCGCTGCTGGACGTCGGCCCGGTTGATGCCCGCGGCGACCACGTCGATCAGGACCTCGCCCGGGCCCGGCACGGGCGCGGGGACGTCGGCCAGGGCCAGGACCTCCGGACCACCGGCAGCCGTTGCAATAATCGCCTTCATGAATCTCTCCCCCGCTCTGCGGATCCGCCCCGCTCTTGGCGCGGCGGCCCGCTTTGGTGGCACCGCACTGCTTATGAAACACTACTAGGGTCAGGAAGGTTGTCCGAGCGGCCGATGGAGCTGGTCTTGAAAACCAGTGTGCGGTAACCCCGTACCAAGAGTTCGAATCTCTTACCTTCCGCGCATTTATCAGGGAAGCAGTCCCGCCACGGGACTGCTTCCCTTATGTATGTGTCAAAGATGCACAGGCCCGCGGGGTCAAACCGGGCGCGACGGGTCACCCCAGGATGGCGGCCGCGATGTCATCGGCGTCGCGAAGCGTGCGGTAGCCGCTGCGATATTCGGCGTCCGCCTGGGCGGCGATGGCTGTCCCCCACTGCACGGAGGACAGCTGCAGGCCCAGCACGTACAGGCCCTCGACCGGGGCGCCGGTGCCGTTCAGGGGCCGGTAGGGCGGGGCGGAGACGTCCAGGCCGCTGGTCACCACGGGCTCGCCGTCGGCGGCCAGCATGACGCGCGGGCGGACGAGCCCGTCGGCCAGCAGGTTGTTGAGCAGCTTGGAATCGCTGTCCTGCACCCAGTTGGCCGGGGCCAGCGCCTCCACCAGGTACCGGGAGCGCCACGGCGGCTCCGCCACCCACGGGGAGGCGACCTGGAACAGCCCGAGCTGGACGCGGAACATCGGATCGGGCCCGGCAAAGTGGACCACGCCGGCGCGCACCAGCGCCGCGAGCTGCTCCATCCGCAGCGCCGGTGGGCCGCTGGTCAGCCCCTCGACAAATCCTTCAAACCAGCCGCGCAGCTCGCCCAGCCACGACTCCTGGGTGATCCCGCGGTCCGCCACCAGCGACTTGATCACGGCCCGGCCGGCGTTGAGCGCGCCGATTGCCATCTTCACGGCGTCGTCCTCACCGCGGGCGGAACCGGCGGCGTCCTCGCACAAATATGCCAGCACGGCCCGGTCCAGGTGGGCGTGGGAGTCGAACCGGTGCTTGCCCCCGGGCAGCAGCGGATGCCGGGACAGCGGCCGCGCCAGCGCGGCCAGGTCCAGCCGGTGCCCGTCCGCCAGGCACCGAGTCTCCAACGCCTTGAGCCGCAGCAGCCAGGCCGGCCCCTCCCCGGCCATTCCCTGAGCCAGCAAGGCATCCAGCTCGGCTAAGAACCCCGGCTCCGTGATCAGATCCGGGCGGGTGCGCGCCAGGGTGGTGTAATACGCCCACAGCGTGTCGCGGTGCAGCAGCGGCCAGATGTCGTGGTCAAATCCGGCCGTCGCCCCCAACGCCCGAATCGATGCCACGGCGTCCTCATCCAGAAAGCGCAATTCAACACCGGCCGGGTAGTAGTGCTCCAGCTCCGCCTTGGCCCGGTACGGGGTCCCCCGCCGGGAGCCGCCCACGATCACCGGCTCCCGTCCGGAGGGCACATAGGCCAGCGCCTTGCCCGGCGCCTCCCCGGTCGGTTCAAAGCGTCCGCCGCGCCCCTCCGTCAGCTGCCCCACGACGTCAAAAAAGTTCAGTCCCATGCCGCGCACCAGCACGGTTTCCCCGGCGGGCAGCTGTTCCCAGTCAACGTCGCCGGGCACGGCCGGGGGCAAATACGTCAGCCGCGCCGCGCGCGCCTCGTCCCGCAGTTCGCGCTGGGCCGGTGTCAGGCGCGACGGGACGTGCCCGAGCGCCAACACCACGGCGTCCGCGCGCAGCGTGTCGCCGTCTTGAAGCACGACGGCGTACCCTCCCGTGTCATGGTCCCGCACCACCCGGTTGGCGAGGGTCGCGTGGACGGTGACCGTGACGGCGTCGGGCAGTTTCTCCAGCAGCGCGGCAACGCACCAGGACAGGTAGCGGCCGTAGAGGGGCCGGCTCGGGAATCCGGTGGCGGCGAGCGCGGACAGCTCGTCGCGGTCGGCGGCGCTGAGGGTGGCCCCCGGTTGTCTCCGCTGCGCCTCTCGCCACCGGTTGAAACTGCACCCGGCCACGGGGGGCGCGTCCATGCCGCGGTCCGGGATGAGGGTGGGAAAATACGCTTGCGTGTTCATCAGGTACAGCCGGGACTGGTCCGTGCGCCACACATGGCCGGCGCCGGGCGGGTGGGGATCGACCAAATGGATGGCCAGCGGCCGGGGGTCCGCGGCCCCCGCGCGGCGGGCCAGCAGGCGTTCCATGACGGAGGTGCCGCGGGGTCCGGCCCCCACGATCACCACCGCCTGCCCCTCCGTCGCCTCCATTCCTAGAGCGTAACGGATGCCCTCGCGCGGCGCGGGTCCGTGCGGCGCCTGTCTAGGATGGGCACATGATGCAAAGCCCCGAGGCCCGGCCCACCCCCGCTCCGGCCACCGTGCCGCCCGTCGCCGACCAGCCGGCCGATGAGTTCCTGTGGCTGGAGGACATCCACGGCGATGACGCCCTCGCCTGGGTGCGCGAGCGCAACGCCCGCACCGACGCCGCCCTGCTCACCCCGGACTATGAGGCGCTGGAGGCGTCCGTGCTGGCGGTCCTGGACGCCAAGGACCGCATCCCCATGGTCACCAAGCGGGGCAACTGGTACTACAACTTTTGGCGCGACGAGGCCAATCCGCGCGGGCTCTGGCGTCGCACCACCTGGGCGGGCTACCTGGCCGCGGACCCCGACTGGCAGGTGCTGCTGGACGTCGACGCGCTGGCCGCGGCCGAGGGCGCCGAATGGCTGTGGGCCGGGGCGTCGCTGCTGCGCCCGGCAGACGGGGAGGAATACCGCCGGGCCATGGTGGCCCTGTCCCCCGACGGCGGCGACGCGGTCACCTACCGTGAGTTCGACCTCGCCGCCTGCGCGTTTGTGCCCGGCGGCTTTGCGCTTCCGACGGCGAAGACGCGCCTGAGCTGGGTGGACGCGGACACGCTGTACGTCGGGACGGACACCGGCCCGGGGTCGATGACGGCGTCGTCGTACCCGTGCGCGGCCCGGGTGCTGCGCCGCGGGGAGTCCGTGGCGGAGCTGGCCGCGAAGGAGCCGTACTTTGCGGTGCCGGCGGACCACCTTAGCGGCGGCGTGTCCCACAGCAGCACGCCCGGGTACGTCCGGGACGTCGCGACGGATGTGCTGGATTTCTTCACCAGCCGCACGTACCTGCGGGTCGGCGATGACTGGGTGCATCTGGAGGTCCCGGACGACGCCAGCGTCTCCTTGCACCGGCAGTGGCTGCTGCTGCGCCCGCGCACCGACTGGACCGTGGCCGGGGCGCACTACGGCGCCGGGACGTTGCTGGCCCTGGAGCTGGACGCGTTCCTGGCGGGGGACCGCGGCTTCCACACCGTCTTTGCCCCGAGCCCGCAGGAGTCGCTGCAGTCCTGGAGCTGGACGCGGGACTTCCTGCTGCTGAACCTCTTGCATGATGTCTCCGCCAAGGTCCTGGTCCTGGACCCGGCCGCCGGCTGGGCCGGCCGCGAGCTGGACGCCTGCCCGCCGCTGCACTCCGCGGACGCGTTCGCGGTCGACGACGAGGACGCCGACTGCGGCAACGACTACTGGCTGGTGGCCACCGGCTTCCTCACGCCCTCGACCGTCCTGCGCGGCACCCTGGCGGCGCCCGGGGCCGGCTCCGGCGGCGGGGCGGCGACGCTGGTGCGGGAGTCGCCGTCGTTCTTCCATGAGGCCGGCTACGTGGTGGAACAGCACTTCGCGGTCTCGGCGGACGGCACGCGCGTGCCCTACTTTCAGGTGGGGCCGCGGGACTTGGTGCTCGACGGCGGGAACCCGACGGTGCTCAGCGGTTACGGCGGCTTTGAGGTCTCGCGCACCCCGGCGTACAGCGGGGCGATCGGCCGCGCCTGGCTGGAGCGGCGCACGGAGCTCAACGGAAGCGCCGGGACGGTGCGCGGCGGCGTCTACGTGGTGGCGAACATTCGCGGCGGCGGCGAATACGGGCCGGCCTGGCACACGGCGGCGCTGCGCGAGAACCGGCACAAGGCGTACGAGGATTTTGCGGCCGTGGCGCGGGACTTGACGGCGCGCGGGGTGGCCGGGGCAAACCGGCTCGGCTGCGTGGGCGGCAGCAACGGCGGGCTGCTGGTGGGCAACATGCTCACCCAATATCCGGAGCTGTTCGGGGCCATCTCCTGCGGCGTGCCGCTGCTGGACCTGCGCCGGTACACGAAGCTGTCCGCCGGCGCGTCCTGGATTGCCGAATACGGCGACCCGGACGTGCCGGCGGACTGGGCGTTCATCCAGTCGTTTTCGCCCTACCACCTGCTGCGGGCCGGGGTGAACTATCCGCCCACGTTTATCTGGACGGCCACCTCCGATGACCGGGTGGGGCCGGTGCAGGCGCGGAAGATGGCGGCCCGGATGGAGGCGCTGGGCGTGCCGGGGCTCTGGTTCCACGAGGCGCTGGAGGGCGGGCACGCGGGGGCCGGGAACAACGCCCAGGCCGCGCGGCTGCATGCGGCGTCGTACGAGTTTCTGTGGCGGCGGCTCACCGCCGCGGCACCGGATTCCACCCCGGCCTGACCGGGCGGCCCCCGTTTTGCTTTGTACCCCTTCCACTAGGTAAAGTTTGGGATGCTGGTCAGGGGCTTCTACCCTGGCCAGCGCTGGAGACGTGCCAGAGCGGCCGAATGGGCTTCACTGCTAATGAAGTGTGGGGCACAACTCCACCGGGGGTTCAAATCCCCCCGTCTCCGCCAAAAACAGCC
Organism: Specibacter sp. RAF43; assembly: GCF_052114065.1. Classification (NCBI taxonomy): domain Bacteria; kingdom Bacillati; phylum Actinomycetota; class Actinomycetes; order Micrococcales; family Micrococcaceae; genus Specibacter; species Specibacter sp. RAF43. Next base: position 84,103 of record NZ_JBFREA010000008.1, read on the forward strand.
CCGGGAAACCGGGGCTGTTTTTTTGCAACCGACCCGCAAGGGTGTTATTTTTTTGCAACTTACCCGCAAAAGATGTCGAAAATTCGCTGAAAATCGGGATTTTTCGACATCTTTTGCGGGTCAGTTCACGTGCGGGGCGGGACAGCTAGCCGGCCTGGGCGAGCACCAGGGGCAGGACCTGGCCGGCGCCGGCCCGTCGCAGCGCGCGGCCGGCCACCGTCAGCGTCCAGCGGCTGTCCACGAGGTCGTCCACGAGCAGGACGGGGCCGCCGCCGTAGCCGGCCAGCGCGGTGGCCAGTTCGGGGCCCGCGGTCAGCCGGTCCCACACCCCCGCCAGCCGGTAGGCGCTGTTGCCGCCGCGCCCGCCCGTCGGCCCGCCAAATTCGAAGGACATCTCGCCCAGATACGGCAACTGGCCAATCTCGCACATGGCCTGGGCCAGGGACCGGACCAACAGCGGCTTGCTTCGGGACGTCAGGGACACCACCGCCACCGGGCGGCCCTCCCCGGCCCAGCCGGCCTGCCCCCACTCGCGCAGCACGGCCACCACGGCCCGGGCCATGGCCGGATCAACGGGCGCATCCGGTGCCCCGGCGGCAAACATGGCTCGCAGCGCATTGCCCCACCCCAGATCGGTCAGGCGGGCCAGCGCACGCCCGGGGGCGAGCTGTTCGGCCGCGGGCAGCTTGCCCTTGACCGGCACGCCGAGGCGGTCCATGCCCGTGGGCCACATGGTGCGCGGGTCGATGGGCAGTCCGGCATGGCGCAGCGACTCGCCGGCGGCCGCCACGGCACCGGAGCCGATGTCGGTGGGGAACCACTGCCCGGCACAGCGGTCGCACCGCCCGCACGGGGCCGCCGTGTCATCATCGAGCGCCGCGGCCAGGTACTCCATGCGGCAGCCGGCCGTTTGTTCATACACGATCATCGATTCCTGCTCGTCGACCCGGGCCTTGGCAATCCGGTCGTACCGTTCGGCGTCGTACACCCACCCCTGCCCGGTCGCCTCCCACCCGCCGGAGACGCGCCGTACCACCCCGTCCACGGCCAGCACCTTCAGCAGCAGCTCCAGCGGGGTCCGGCGCAGGTCCACCCGGGCTTCCAGTGCGGGGGTGGACATCGGCCTGCCGGCCTCCCCCAGCGCCTCCAGGACGGCCATGGCCTTCACCTCGGAGGGCATGGAGGCGGTGGCAAAGTACTGCCAGATCTCCTTGTCCTCGCTGCCGGGCAGCAGCAGCACCTCCGCGTTGGCGCCGCCGCGACCGGCACGTCCCACCTGCTGGTAGTACGCCACCGGGGACGACGGCGCGCCCAGGTGAATCACGAACCCCAGGTCCGGTTTGTCGAACCCCATGCCCAGGGCGCTCGTGGCCACCAGCGCCTTGACCTGGTTGGTCTTCAGCGCCTCCTCGTAGGCCTCCCGGTCCATGGGATCGGTGCGCCCGGTGTAGGCGCGGACATTGTGCCCGGCCTCGGCCAGCAGCCGGGCGGTGTCCTCCGCGGCGGACACCGTCAGCGTGTAGATGATGCCGCTGCCGGGCAGCCCGGCCAGGTGCGTGAGCAACCAGCCCAGCCGGTCCCGGGAGTCGGGCAGCCGCAGCACGCCCAGCCGCAGCGATGTGCGCGCCAGCGGGCCGCGGATGGTGAACACGCCGGCACCAAGCTGCTCCTCAATGTCCGCCACCACGCGGGAGTTGGCGGTGGCCGTGGTCGCCAGCACCGGCACGGTCCCGGGCAGCTGGGCAATGAGATCGGCGATGCGCCGGTAGTCCGGGCGGAAATCGTGGCCCCAGTCGGAAATGCAGTGGGCCTCGTCGATGACCAGCAGCCCGGTTCGCCGGATCAGGGTGGGCAGCTGGTTCTCCCGGAAAGACGGGTTGGTCAGCCGTTCCGGGGACACCAGCAGCACGTCGACCTCGTCGGCGGCCAGCGCCCCGGACACCACGTCCCACTCCGTCGCGTTGGCCGAGTTGATGGCCATGGCGCGCACGCCCGCACGCTCGGCGGCCGCCACCTGGTCCCGCATCAGGGCCAGCAGCGGGGAGACGATCAGCGTGGGCCCGGCGCCGCGGGCGCGCAGCAGCAGGGACGCCACAAAGTACACGGCCGACTTCCCCCAGCCGGTGCGCTGGACCACCAGGGCCCGCCGGCCGGCGTCGACCAGCGCCTCGATGGCCTCGAACTGGCCGTCGTGGAAGTCGGCGTCGGGGCGTCCCACGAGCTGGCGCAGGATCACCAGCGCCTGCTCCCGCGTGGTGCCGGATGCGGCGGCGGTGGGGGTTGGGGCGGCGGTGATCGGCGGGTTCGGGATCTGGGGCGGTGTCATGCCCTTTAGTATTCCAGTGCCCGCCGACACTGCGGACCCGGGCGGGCCCAGATGCGGGCAGGGTGTGGAAAGACCCGCCCGCGGCCCGCCCGGTGCAGGACACGCCCGCTCCGGCCGGGAGCGAGAGCCGCCCGGTAGCATGGGAGGCGTGACTACTGCAGAGAAATTGCCCGTTGATTTGTCCACCTCGTTCAAGGCCTATGACGTCCGGGGCATCGTGGGCGAGTCCATTACGGTCGAGTCGGTGCGGGCCGTGGGCGCCGCGTTCGTTGACGTGCTGAACCTCGCGGGTGAGACGGTGCTGGTCGGCGGGGACATGCGCCCGTCCTCCCCCGGCTTTTCGCGGTCCTTTGCCGAGGGCGCGGCCGCGCGCGGCGCCAACGTCCAGCTCCTGGGGCTGATCTCCACCGACGAGCTGTACTTTGCGTGCGGCTCGCTCAATGCCGCCGGGGCGGTGTTCACGGCCAGCCACAACCCGGCCGAATACAACGGCATGAAAATGGCCAAGGCCGGCGCCGTCCCCGTCTCCTCCGAAACCGGGCTGATGGACATCCGCGACCTCGCCCAAAAGTACTTGGCCGACGGCGTCCCCGCCGGCGCGGAGGGCACCATCACGGCCATCGATGTGCTCCAGCGGTACGCCGAGTACCTGCGCTCCCTGGTGGACCTCACCGGCTCGCGCCGCCTGAAGGTGGTGGTGGATGCCGGCAACGGCATGGCCGGCCTGACCACCCCGGCCGTGCTGGGCGACACCCTGCTCCCGGGCCTGCCCTTTGACATTGTGCCGCTGTACTTTGAGCTGGACGGCACCTTCCCGAATCACCCGGCCAACCCGCTCGAGCCGGCCAACCTGCGCGACCTGCAGGCCGCCGTCGTCGAGCACGGGGCGGACATTGGGCTGGCGTTCGACGGCGACGCGGACCGCTGCTTTGTGATCGATGAGCTCGGCGCGCCCGTGTCCCCGTCCGCCGTGACCGCGCTGGTGGCCCGCCGGGAGATCGCCCGGGCCCGGGCGCTGGGCGAGGAGCACCCCACCGTTATCCACAACCTGATCACCTCCCGCGCTGTGCCCGAGCTGATCGCCCACGACGGCGGCCGGCCGGTCCGCACGCGCGTGGGCCACTCCTTCATCAAGGCCGTCATGGCGGCGGAGGGCGCCGTGTTTGGCGGCGAGCACTCCGCCCACTACTATTTCCGCGACTTCTTCAACGCCGACACCGGCATGCTGGCGGCCATGCACGTGCTGGCCGCCCTGGGCGAGCAGGACGGGCCGCTGTCCGAATTGGGCCGCGAGTACGAGCCCTACGCCTCCAGCGGCGAGATCAACTCCCAGCTGGCGGACGTCCCCGCCGCCGTCGCCCGAGTGCGTGCGGCGTACACGCGCGAGGACGTCACGATCGACGAGCTGGACGGCCTGACCTTTACCGCGGCCGACGGGTCCTGGTGGTTCAACCTGCGCGCCTCCAACACCGAACCGTTCCTGCGCCTGAACGCCGAGGCGGTCGACGCCGTCACCATGGCGGACGTCCGCGACGACGTCCTGGCCCTGGTCCGCCAGCAGTAGTCCGGCCCCGGCCCGCCGGCCGACCCATCCCACCCCAACCACAGGAGAATTCGTGGACGATTTCACGAACGGCCGTGAAGCCGACGATCAGGGCGACGCCCTGGTCCAGGAGGACCTGAACAAATTGCTCGGCACCGCGCTGGGCGTGGCCGGCGAGCAGCTGGCCGCGCACGGCGCCTTCGCGCCGATCGGCCTGGTGGTGGACCTCGACGGCGGCGTCAGCCTGGTCGCCGTCGCCGGCGCCCCCGAGGACGACGGCGCGCAGGAGCTGGACGCCGACGCGATGATCGCGGACCTGTACGAGGCGCTCACCCAACAGCGCGCGCAAAACCGGGCGGCCGCCGTCGTGTGTGACATCCACCTGCCCGACGACGTCACGGACGCCATCCACGTGGTGGCCGAGCACAGCACCGGGGTGTGCGTCTCCGCCGTCCAGCCCTATCGCTACGGCGCGGACGGCTGGGAATTCAGCAATCCGTTCCTGGAGTCCGGCGAGAAAATCATTTGGGCCTGAGCCGTGCGCATCAACGTGTTTTCCGACGTCAGCCTGCGCGTGCTCATGCTGCTCTCCGCCGAGCCGGGGCAGCTGACCACGCGGAGCATTGCCGAGGCCGTGGGCGCCCCGTACAACCACGTGAGCAAGGCCGTGCTGCGGCTGCGGCAGCTGGGCCTCGTCGAGGCGATGCGCGGGCGCGCCGGCGGCGTGCGCATCTCGGCGGCGGGGATGGCCGCCACGGTGGGCGGCGTGCTGCGCATCCTCGATGCCCGCACCGACGTCGCCGACTGCCAGTCCGGCCGGGGCGAATGCCCGCTGGCGCACGGGTGCGGGCTGCGCGGGGCGCTGAACATGGCCCGCGAGGCCTTCTACGCCTCCCTCGACACCGTGACGATCGCCGGCATGGCCGGGACGCGCCCGCCGGAAGCGGTGCCCGAGGCACCCCTGGAAGCGATGCCGGCGGCGCTGCCCGTGACCTTGCACACACAGGCGACAGGCTAAACCGCGCCATCCGGGGAATTTTCTACGATCTGTAGAAATTGTGGATTTAATGTTGCATGCTAAATGCTACTTTGAGGTTGTTAGCAGCAATGCAACCCAAGGAGAAACCATGCTTTCGGAAAAATCCCGCCCGTTGATTGAAGCCACCCTCCCCCTCGTGCGTTCCCGCCTGGGAGCCATCACGCCAAACTTTTACGGCCGCATGTTTGCCGCCCACCCGGAACTGTTGGACGGGCTGTTCAGCCGCGCCAACCAAAACAACGGCAAGCAGCAGCAGGCGCTGGCCGGGTCCATCGCCGGCTTCGCCGCGGCCCTGATGGCCAACCCGGACACCATCCCCGAACACCTGCTCAGCCGCCTGGCCAACAAGCACACCTCACTGGGCATCACCGAGGACCAGTACGGCATCGTGTACAAATACCTCTTCGAGGCGATCGCGGAGGAACTGGCCGACGTGATCACCGCCGAGATCGCCGAGGCCTGGGCCGAGGTGTACTGGCTCATGGCCAACGCGCTGATCAAGATTGAAAAGGGCCTCTATGCCCGCCAGGCCAACGACTCGACCTGGATGCCGTGGACCGTGGTGGAAAAGAATCCCGCCGGCACCGACTGCATGACGTTTGTGCTCGAACCCGCCGACGCCACCCCCGTCACCGTCGCCCGCCCCGGCCAGTTCGTCTCGGTCCGCGTCACCCTGCCCGACGGCCTGCGCCAGTGCCGGCAATACTCGCTCTCCGCGGACGTGGAGTCCACCACGCGCCGGGTCTTCACCACCAAGTTCGACGGCGGCGGCGAGGTATCCCCGGTCCTGCACCGTGACGTTCAGCCCGGGGACGTGCTGGAACTGTCCAACCCGTACGGCGACGTGACCCTGGACGACGGCGAGGAGCCGGTGGTCTTTGCCACCGCCGGCATCGGCTGCACCCCGTCCGCGTCCGCGCTGCGGTCCCTGGCGGCCAATGGTTCCGACCGCGAGGTCATGGTCCTGCACGCCGAGAAGAACCTCGAGGCCTGGGCCCTGCGCGAGCAGATGACCGCCGACGTGGCGGCCCTCGACGGGGCGAAGCTGCGGCTGTGGTTGGAGGACCCCACGCCGGGGTTCCATTCGGGGTTCATGACCCTGAAGGGCCTGGACCTGCCGGCGAACGCGTCCATCTACGTGTGCGGGCCGCTGCCGTTCATGAAGTCCATCCGAAACCAGGCCATCGACGCCGGCATCCCGGCCACAAGGATCCACTACGAAGTCTTCGGTCCCGATCTGTGGCTGGCCGGCACCAACTAGCCCCGCCGACGAGCTGACCCGCAATAGATGTCGAAAAACCCCGGATTTCCGGCTCTCCTGACGCATCCGTGGGTCCGTTTGGCGTGGCTTAAGGAAAACACGCCGCTTTCCGTCTAGGTTTCTGACTGTCTAAGAAAAGAAACTGAAGAACGGAAAGCGGCGTGCGAGAAGCAACTCTATGGGGAACTCTGCTCGGTGTCGAGAAGACGGTCGTGGAAGCGGTCTCTTTTGAGGAGGGKCCGGGGGTGC
>NZ_JBFREA010000009.1:0-90304 GCF_052114065.1 Specibacter sp. RAF43
GGGGTTGCCGGCGCCGCCGGGGTTGCCGGCGCCGCCGGGGTCGCCGGCGGGGCGGGCGAGGACGACGTCGGGCGCCCCGAGGACCCAGGTGCCGTGCAGCTCGCCGGCCGCCGGGCCGAAGGTGACGGCGCTGAACTTGCGGGCGCTGCTGAACGGCACCACCTCCTGCGGCTGCGCGTTGGGCACCTGCGCGTAGTCCGCGGCGAGGGCGGCGGCGGTGGCATTGGCGTTGGGGTGCGCGGCAAACCAGGCCAGGACGGGCTGCCAGCCGGGGACGGCGTCGAACCCGGTGGTGCCGGCGAGCTCCATCCGCCCTTCGGTCAGGGTGCCGGTCTTGTCCAGGCAGACCAGGTCCACGCGGGCCAGGCCCTCCACGGCCGGCAACTCCTGGACCAGCACGTTGCGCCGCGCCAAGGTCACGGCGGCCATGCCGAAGGAGATGCTGGTCAGCAGCACCAGGCCCTCGGGGATCATGGCCACGATGCTGGCCACGGCGCTCACGACGGCCACCCGCCACCTGCCGGAGGCGAGGGATTCGGCCCAGCCTCCGTGGGCGTTCATCTGGCCGTTGATGACCAGGAGGATGATGGGCACCAGCGCCCAGGCGATGTAGAGGATGATCCGGTTGATGGAGTTGCGGATTTCCGAGTTGACCAGGGAGAACCGGCGGGCCTCGGCGGTCAGCGCGCTGGCGTACGAGTCCGGGCCCACCCGGTGCACGCGCGCGGACCCGTGCCCGGCGACGACGGCCGAGCCGGACAGGGCGGTCGCGCCGGGGGACTTCGTGACGGGCTCCGACTCCCCCGTCAGCAGGGATTCATCGACCTCCAGTGCCTCGCACGCCACGATGAGGGCGTCGGCCGGGATCTGGTCGCCGGTGCGCAGCAACAGCAGGTCGTCGAACACGACGTCGGCCACGGCCACGTCGGTGTCGGCACCGCCGCGCCGCACTTTCGCCCGGGGCGCGTGCAGCACGGCCAGCTTGTCCAGGGTCCGCTTGGCCCGGTATTCCTGCACCACCCCGATCGCCGCGTTGGCCACGACGATGAAGCCAAAGAGGGCGTCGCGCGGATCCCCCACCAGCAGCACCAGGACCAGGCAACTGCCCAGCACGGTGTTGAACAGTGTGAAGATGTTCGAGCGCAGGATCGCCCAAAGGCTGCGGCTGCTCTCGTGCCGCACCGCATTGGTCAGCTCGGCGTCGCGCCGTTCCCGGACCTGCTCGGCATTGAGGCCGTCCCGGGCCAGCACCTCGGGGTCGACGGCGGCCAAGCCGGCCCGGGCCTGGGCCAGGGCCGCGCTGCGGCGTTCGTCACGGCGCTCGGCCAGCGCCGTGCGCGAGGGCTTGCTGTGCGTGAGGTCGCGGACCCTGGTCTTGCCGCCGGTCGCCTCACCCACGGCTCAGGAACTCTCCCCGTCCGGCGTCCGGGCCGCCGTCTGGGGCCGGGCCGGCGGTTCCGGGGTCAACAGGGCGACCGTTTCGATGTGGTGCGTGTGTGGGTACAGGTCAAAGGCCCGCACCGCCTGCAGCGTCAAGCCGGCGGCGGCAAAGTAGCGCACGTCGCGGGCAAAGGCCGCCGGGTCGCAGGAAACGTAGGCGACGGCGCGGGGTTGCGTGGCGGCCATCCGGCGCACCACGGCCCGGCCGGCCCCGGCGCGCGGCGGGTCGAGGACCACCGCGTCAAAGCTGCGGCCCCTCCCCCGCGGGGAGGCTCCCGCCAGGATCTTTTCGACCCGGCCCTGGACGATCTCGACCTGGCCGGCCGCGTGCAGGTTCTTGCGGGCGTCCCGGCTGGTTCCGGGCGCCCCCTCCACGGACAGCACTGACCCCTCCGGCCCCACCGCGTCGGCCAGCGGTGCGGTGAACAGCCCCGCACCGGCGTACAGGTCCGCCACGGCCGCGCCGTCGTCCAGGAAGCCGCCGCCGAGCAGGTAGCCGAGGGCGGCGTCGGTGAGGACCTGGGGGGCGCGGCGGTGGATCTGCCAGAAGCCGTCGCCGCTGACCCGGAACTCGTGGTCCCCGGCGGTCTCGGACACCCAGCCGCGGCCGTTCTGCACCACGGTCTCCCCCGTTTCCGGGTTCCACCGCGCCACGGACGGCGGGACGGGGCGGGCCGCCAGCGCCTTGGCCACGCGTTTGAGGGCCTGGCCGGCGGCCTTCTCCCCCAGCCCGGCCGCGGGGGCCAGCAGCACCAGCAGGGCGGTGCCGTTGGCCGGTGCCGCCACGTCGATGCGTTCGATGCCGGTGAGGTCCAGTTCCCACAGCCGGAGGTCGTCCACGGCGGGCACGGCCAGCGGCATTTCCCGGACGGGCAGGACCTGGTGCGAGCGGTGGGCGTGCATCCCGAGCCGGCCGGCGGGGGTGACGGCGAACCCCACGCGGGTGCGCCAGCCCAGGCCGGCCGCTTGGGCGGGCGTGCCGCCGGAGTCCACGTCCTCGACGCCGGCCGCGAACACGGCGTCCACCGCCTCCGCCGACAGGCCGCCGAGTCGCACCAGCTGCTCGCGCACCACCGCCGCCTTTAGGGCCAGCTGCCTTTCGCGGGACACGTGCCCGAATTCCGCACCGCCCACCGGCGCGGCGCCCCGGGCGCCGGCGCGCAAGGCGTCGGCCTCGGGCCAAAAGTGGGGAACCCGGTCCGGGGACGGTTCGAGCACCCGGGTGACGTCCGCGCGCCAAAACTTCGCGCCGTCGTCGTACTCGGTCAAGGCGATCTCCACGACCTCCCCGGGGATGGCGTGCCGGACAAAGATGACCCGCCCCTCGTGCCGGGCCACGCAGTGTCCGCCGTGGGCCACGGGCCCGACGGTGACGGTGAGCCGGCCAAGGCCGGCGGGGTTGGTGCGGGGTTCGCTCATGGGCTCTATTCCTGATATTTCTGGGCTTCGGCGGAGGACTTCAGCTGCCACGGCACGCTGGCCACCACCACGCCCGGTTCAAAGTGAAGTCTCGTCTTGATGCGCAGGGCGGTCTGGTTGTGCACCAGTTGCTCCCACCACTTGCCCACCACGTATTCCGGGATGTACACCACGATCAAATCACGGGGGGAGTCCCGCCGCATGGCCTTGATGTGGCTGATCAGCGGCGTCAGGGTCTCCCGGTACGGGCTGGCCAGCACCGTCAAAGGTACCGGAATGGCCAGCCGGTCCCAGTCGGCGATGGTTTGTTCGGTCTCCGCCGGGTCCAGGTCCACCGTGATCGCCTCCAGCGACGACGGCCGCGACGCCCGGGCGAACGCCAGGGCGCGCATGACCGGCTTGCGCACGTGTGAGACGAGGATCACGGCGTGGATGCGCGCCGGCAGGGCGCGGGTGGAGGAATCGGCGTCGACGGCCAGTTCCTGGGCCACGTTGCGGTAGTGGGCGTGGATGCTCCACATGATGGCGAACAGGACGCCCATGGCCAGCAGCGCAATCCAGGCGCCCTGTTCGAACTTGGTCACCAGCACGATCAGCAGCACCGTCAGCGTCATGCAAAAGCCCAGGCCGTTGATCACGCGCGAGCGCATCATGCGGAAGCGGATGAGGCGGTCCTTCACGGTGCGCAGCTCCCGCGTCCAGTGCCGGACCATGCCGAGCTGGCTGGCGGTGAAGGAGATGAACACGCCCACGATGTAGAGCTGGATCAGCCGGGTGACGTCGGCGTCAAAGGCGATGATCAGCACCAGCGCCCCGGCGGCCAGCAGCAGCACGCCGTTGCTGTAGGCGAGCCGGTCGCCGCGGGTGCGCAGCTGCCGGGGCAGGTAGCCGTCGCGGGCCAGGATGGAGGCCAGCACCGGGAACCCGTTGAAGGCGGTGTTGGAGGCAAAGACCAGGATGACGCCGGTGGCGGCGACGACGATGAAGAACAGGATCGAGCCGTTGCCGAAGATGGTCGCGGCGATCTGGCTGATGGACGGGTTTTGCACATAGCCGGCGGGCAGCGGCTGCCCGTTCGCCAGGAATTCGGTGGCCGGATTCGCCACGATGTGCACGCCGGTGGCGCTGGCCAAAAACAGGATGCTGGCCATCATGCCGGCGGCGATGGCGCCCAGCAGCAGCAGCGTGGCGGCGGCGTTCTTGCTCTTGGGCTTTTGGAAGTTGGGCACGCCGTTGCTGATGGCCTCCACGCCCGTGAGCGCCGCGGCGCCGGAGGAGAAGGCGCGCAGCAGCAAGAACGCCCCGGCCAGCCCCACCAGCCCCTGGTTGAACGCGGCCTCCGGGATGATCTCAAAGTTCGCCGACGGCGCCCGGCCCAGCGAGCCGGTGGCCGACTGGAAGATGCCCACGGCCGTCATGGCGAAGATGCTGAACATGAAAATGTAGGTCGGCACGGCAAAGACGCTGCCGGCCTCCTTGATGCCACGCAGGTTCACCAGCGCCAGGAGAATGACCCCGACGACGGCGACCCCGGCCTGGGTGCCGTGCCAGCCGGGCACCGCCGTGGCCAGGTAGTTCGCCGCCGAAGACATCGACACCGCGACGGTCAGCACGTAGTCCACCAGCAGCGCCGACGCCACGGTCAGCCCGGCGGTCTTGCCCAGGTTGACGTTGGCAATCTCGTAGTCACCGCCGCCGGACGGGTAGGCGTGCACGTTTTGGCGGTACGAGGCCACCACTGTGAGCAACACCACCATGACGGCCAGGCCCACCCACGGCGCCAGGGAGACCGCCGCGACCCCGGCCAGGGCCAGGGTGAGCAGGATTTCATCCGGCGCATACGCCACCGACGACAACGCATCGGAGGCGAAAACGGGCAGCGCAATGCGCTTGGGCAACAGCGTGTGGGCCAGCCGTTCGTTGCGGAAGGGCCGCCCCACAAGAACCCGCTTGACAGCGTTGAACATATTCAGCACGCGGGTAACGCTAGTCCCTCCGGGGACTAAAGTCATGACGGGCTATTCTCAAGACACCGGCCCCGACTTGACCTGCGGCCCCGCAACACGTCAGATTGGTAGCCGCACGGTATTTAGCGCCGGTCGGCGGCGGCCCCGTTTTGGTGGCGGCCAGCTGACGCGGCGCGCGGGACCACAGCGCCAACCCAGGCGAACCGTCATGGCCGCCGTATGAAGGAGCATCAGTGGCACATTTTGTGATCATGGGTTGCGGACGCGTGGGCGCCACATTGGCCCACACGCTGGAGGACTCGGGCCATTCGGTGGCCATCATCGATCAGGATGAGCGGGCCTTCCGGCGGTTGCGGACCGGGTTTGGCGGGCGCAAGGTCACCGGGGTCGGCTTTGACCAGGACACGCTCAAGGCCGCCGACATCGAGAACGCCTACGCCTTTGCCGCCGTCTCCAGCGGGGACAACTCCAACATCCTCGCCACCCGCGTGGCCCGGGAGACGTTCCATGTGGAGCACGTGGTGGCCCGCATCTATGACCCGGGCCGGGCCGAGATCTACCAGCGCCTGGGCATCCCCACGGTGGCCGCCGTGCGCTGGAGCGCCGACCAGGTCCTGCGTCGCATCTTGCCGGAGTCCGCCATCAAGGGCGATTTCCGGGAACCGTCCGGGCGGCTGATCCTCACCGAACTGTCCCTGGACCCGGGCTGGATCGGCCGGCACATCGTGGACATTGAGAACGCCGCCCGGGTCCGGGTCGCCTACCTGACCCGCTTCGGCGAGGGCATGCTGCCCCGTGCGGACACCAGCTACCAGGACGGGGACACGGTGCATGCGATGGTCCGCGGCGCGGACACCTCCGAGGTCACCCGCATCCTGGCCGCCGCACCCGTGAAGGAGAACTGAGATGTTGGTCGTCATCGTGGGGGCCGGCAGCGTCGGGTCCTCCATTGCCCGGGAACTGCTCTCCCACAACCATGAAATCCTGCTGATCGACCCCAAGCCGGAAGTGATCGGCAAGAGCGGGCTGCGCGGCGCCCGCTGGCTGGTCGGGGACGCGTGCGAGATCAGCACGCTCCGGGAGGCCCGGCTGGAGGAGGCCGACGTGGTGGTCTCGGCCACGGGCGACGACAAGGTCAACCTGGTGGTCTCCCTGCTGGCCAAGACGGAATTCGGCGTCGGCCGCACCGTGGGCCGGGTCAACAACCCCAAGAACGACTGGATGTTTGACGACTCCTGGGGAGTGGACGTGGCCGTCAACACCCCGCGCCTGATGACCGCCCTCGTCGAAGAAGCCGTGGAGATTGGCGACCTCGTCCGGCTGCTGACCCTCCAGACCGGGGTGGCGTCCCTGGTGGAGTTCACCGTGCCCGGGGAATCGCACATCATCGGACGCATGGTGGGCAGCATCGACTGGCCCCAGGACGCCGCCCTGGTGGCCATCCTGCGCGACGAGGCGCCCATCACGCCCAGCCCGGACGACGTCGTCGAGGCCGGCGACGAGCTGTTCTTCGTCACGACCATCCCGGCCGAGGACGAGCTCCGCGCCCTGCTCTCCTCCGGCGGGCACCGGCGCTAGCCGGACCCGGCGCTGACCGTATCTGGGACGCCGGCCGGCGTCAGTCCGTCTTGACGGGGCGGCTGACGAGCCAGGCGACCCAGAGTCCGAGTGCGTAGAGCGGGACCCCCATGATCAGGCGCATGGCGCCGAGGGCGTCCACCTGGCCCGCCAGGTAGAGCGGCACCTGGACGGCGAGGCGGGCGGCCATGACGCCGACGATGATCCAGGTGGCCACGCGGTAAGCCCGCAGCCGTTCGGGCTCACCGCGCCAGCGCAGGCCCTCGTTGCGGGCGTAGCCAAAGAGCAGCCCCAGGACGGGCCAGCGGACGGCGATGGAGACCACCATGGCGATGAGGTACCCGATGTTGGTGAAGAATCCGACGGCGTAAAAATTCTCGGCCTTGCCGGTCTTCAGGGCCAGGAAGGCGGACAGGGCCACCCCAAAGATCCCGGCCAGGGCCTGGGTCAGCGGCGTGCGCTGGGCCAGCCGGGCCGCCAGGAAGATCACGGCGATCGCCACGGAGCCGGCCAGGGCCCCCATGAGATTGCGGGTGAGGGTGAAAACCACCAGGAACACCAGTCCCGGCAGCACGCTTTCGGCAATGCCGCGCACTCCCCCGGCGGCGGCCAGCAGATCGATGTGCCCGTTGTCCGTGCGCATCGCGGTCGACTTGGCCGCCAGTTCCCGGGCCAGGCCGGCAAACGAGCCAGCCTCGGCCGGGGCCGTCGGGGCCGTCGGCGGCGTTTTTTGGGGCGGCGTCGCAGGCTCCGCGCCGGAGGTGTCGCGGGGTGTGTCGTTCCCGGGCTGTGTCAACTAGCTCTCCTGCGTTCCGATGATTTCATAACGGGGATTGTAGATGGTGGGCAGTCCGTCGCGCCGGGACACCATGCCTTCTATGCGAAGCCGGGTGCCGGCGACGATCCCGTGGACCCGGCGCCGGCCCAGCCACACGAGCCGGAGCCGGTGGCTGCCGCCGTCGGCCGCCACCCGGTGAAACTCCCGGTCGGTGACAATGGCGGAGAACTCCGGCGGAGCCGTGGCCGGCATGATCGTGACCGCATCAATGACGCCGTTGCAGACCACCCGGCCCCGCTCCGGCAGCTCGTTGATGGGCACGGCCGGCGGCCAGGCGCCTGGTGGCATGGGCATGGGTCAGCCGATCGCCGTGATCTCCGGGCCGCGGCGGAACGGTTCCCCGCCCTGGGCGGGGGCCGCATGATCGCCGGAGACCATGCCCTCCGGGCTCGCCATCGCGTCCTTGGGCAGGCGCAGCACCAGCAGGTCGCGCGGCGGCAGCGGGGTCTCCCCGCGCACCACCACCACCCCGCGGTACAGGTCCTCCAGCGCCGCCGCGGCGTCGCGGTTGACGGCGGCGTCGCCGCCGAGCACGCCGCGCAGGAACCAGCGCGGGCCGTCCACGCCGATGAACCGGGCCACCCGGAAGCCCCGGCTGCCGTCGGCGGTCTGGGCCGGCACTTTCGCCAGGACTTCCTTGCCAAAGGTCCCGTCCAGGATCTCAATTTCGCCGCCCTGGGAGCCGACCGACAGTCCGATCTGTTCGCGGATGTCCCGCCACAGCGGCTCCGAGCGGGACGCGGCGAAGGCCTGCAACTGCAGGCTGGAGCCGTCCAGGTCCAAGGTGACGGCAATGACCCGGGACGTGCTCTCCTCGACCTCCAGGCGCAGCTGCAGCCCGTCGCGGGGGGTGATCAGCAGCGCGCCGAGATCAACGTAGCCGTCCTTGCCGGTGATTTCCGAGACGTCGAACGGGCCGTGCACGGCACGGTCATAGGCGGTGTCCGCCGGATTGGGCGGCAGTACGGGCTGCCCGTCCGCGCCCACCGCACCCTCGCCGGCGCCGGCCGTGGTGGCGACGGCCTGATCGGAGAGGCTGTCATCTTTGTTTTTCTTGCCGAACCCAAAAACCATGGGGGAAAAACTCCTTATGAAAAATGGCGGGTGATTAGCCGTGGGTGGCTGCGGACGGGCCGGGGGCGGCGGGCCCGAACCCGCCGGTGGACCCAAACCCGCCGGTGCCCCGGGCGGAGCCGGGCAGTTCCGCCACCAGGTCAAACGCGGCCTGCTCAACACGCTGAAAGACCAATTGTGCAATTCTATCGCCCCTGGACAGGGAGATGCGCTGATGGGCGTCGGTGTTCAGCAAGGTCACCGAAATTTCCCCCCGGTAGCCGGCATCGACGGTCCCGGGGCTGTTGACGATCGTCAAACCGTGCTTGGTGGCGAGCCCGGAGCGCGGGTGCACGAGCGCCACGAAGCCGAACGGGAGGGCGATCGAGACGCCGGTGGGGACCAGGACGCGTTCCCCTGGCGCAATCACCACGTCGATGCGCGTGCGCAGGTCCGCGCCGGCGTCCCCCGGGTGCGCGTAGGCGGGCGCCTCGATGCCGTCGTCGAGCATGCGCAACTGCACCGTCAACGGCGGCGCGGGGGTCTCCGCGCGGGGATCCTGGGCGTGATTGCTGGTCTGGTTCGTCACAGGAACCAACTCTAGCCCGAGTTCCGGCGTGCCAGCCGCCGAAACACCCGTGAACGCCGGTGGAACCGGACGGGGATGAATAACCGGCGGAAAGATGAAAAACTATAGCCATGTCTTCCAAGCCGGCCGTCAACGCCACCCCCGTGTCCACCGCGACGTATACCGAGAAACTGTGGCCGAACGTGTGGCTCTGGGTCATTGTGCTGGGGCTCTCCGCCGCCGGCATCTTGATCTTCATCCCGATCAGCCCGCTGGCCGGCTACCTGGCGTTCGCCGGGCTGCTCGCCCTGCAGACGGTGCTGCTGGTGCTCTCCACCCCCACCCTCCAGGTCACGCCGACCACGCTGCAGGTCGGCCGGGCCGTGATCGAGCGCGAATTTGTCGGCAAGGTCACCGTCCACCACGGCGACGACGCCACGGCCCAGCGCGGCACCGAACTCAACGGCCTCGCCTACCTGTGCATCCGCGGCTGGATCAAGGCCGTGGTCAAGATTGAGATCACCGACCCCAAGGACACCACGCCCTACTGGCTGACCTCGTCCCGGAATCCCGAACGCCTGGCCGCCGCGCTGGGCGCCGCCCGCCCCTAGGCCCGCGGCAGCCGGGCCCGCGGATCAGCCCAGGCCCGGCGCCGCCGGCTCGGCGCCCGCCGGCTCAGCCCTCGCAGTCCCGGCAGAACAGCCGGCCGTCCTGCTCCCGGGCCAGCTGGGAGCGGTGCCGGACCAGGAAACAGGACGAACACGTGAATTCGTCCGCCTGGGGCGGGAGGACCTCCACCAGCAGTTCCTCCCCGGAGAGGTCCGCGCCGGGGAGCTCATAGCTGTCCGCGAGGTCGGTCTCGTCCAGGTCGACGATTGCCGAGGGCTTCCCGCTGGGGCGGGGCGCCAGGGTTTCAAAGGCAGGCCCCTCCGACTCCACGTCGGTCCTGCGCGGCGCATCGTAATCCGTTGCCATTTTCCCTTCCCACCACTCTTCACCACTGTTCCAAACGGGGCCGGCACTGTTGCGGCGTTAATTCCCGGCGGTGACTGCCAACACCCTAAGATGTGAAAGCGGATCGGGGCTCAAAATATGCCCGCGTTCGCAGCAGGCTTAAGACGGGTCTGGCGCGGGTGGGCTGGCACGGAAATGACGCCGGTTTTCGCATCCATTCACGCCACGCCTACCCCGGTAGTAGGAATTGCCGGCGTTCGGTGGCAAAGTTTCGAAGTGAAACTAGAAGACCTGGGAGGGCTGTATGGCGGATCTACGGCTGGTGGGTGTCCACGACGATGGCAAGCACCTGCTACTCAGTGGCGCCGACGGCGAAACTTACCTGCTTCCCATTGATGAGGCACTGCGCATGGCGACGACCCGCGCACCACGCCGGGCCCCCCAGGCCGGTACGGGCAGCACGCGGATGTCACCGCGGGAGATTCAAACCCAAATCCGCGGCGGCGCCACCGCCTCGGACGTGGCCGAACATTCCGGCCTGTCCCTGGAGCAGGTGCGCCGCTACGAGGGCCCGGTGCTCGCCGAGCGCGAGCATGTCTCCCGGCAGGCGCGCAACATGGAGGTGTCAGTGGCCCTGCCCGGCCACGACGGCCACCGGTCCGCCTTCGGTGACAACCCGGCCTCCCTGGAGGAGATGGTCACCCACCGCCTGGCCGCCTTCGGCATCGACCCCCGCACCCTCGTGTGGGACGCCTGGCGGGTGCACGACGGCTCCTGGACCGTCACGGCCGACTTCGAACTTGGCACCGACGCGGCGGCCAGCCGCATTGGCGAACCCGCCCCGGCCCGCTGGACGTTCCATCCCGGGCGCAAGTCCTTGCACAACGCGAACCGCTGGGCGCAGCAGCTCAGCGAGCTGGAGCCCCTGGACGGCCCCGTCCCGGAGCGCCGGCTCAGCGCCGTCGCCGACCGTCCCTTTGATTTTGAGAGCGAGAACGCCAAGGCCGGCGCGCCGGAATCGCCCGAATCGCCCGAACCCGGTGACGACTACCCGGGCGGAGGCCTGCTGGAGATGCTCCGCTCCCGCCGCGGCCAGCGCCTGGGCCTGGATGAGGACGGCGACGACGACCTGGCCGCGATGCTCGGCACGCACGTGCCGGCCGCCCATCCGCGCCATGGCGGGGATGAGCCCGGCGACGGGCACGGCGAAACCGACGGTCCAGCCGGCCAGGCCGATCCGGACGAGGACCTTCTGGAACCAGCCGGGGAGGAACTCTTCGAGGTGCCCCCAGGCGGCGACCAGCCCGACGCGGCCCCGCACGGACGCACGCGCCTGCGCGCCATTCCGTTCCTGTCGCTGGCACCGAGCCTGCACACTCACGACGACGCACCCGCCGTCGGCGTCGGTGAGGTCAGCACGGCGACACGGGAGATCACCGTCTCCGGCGCCCCGACGCTACGCCGCACCGCGGCGATGCGCGGCGTCGAAACCGTCGAGGACGCCCCTCACACACCGCCGGCCGCCCCCGGGGACGCACCCCAGCCGGCGGCCCTGGAAGACGGCCCCACGGACAGCGAGGTGGCCGCACGGCTCGAGCGCAAGGCCGCGGCGAAGCCCAAGCGCTCCAGCGTCCCCAGCTGGGACGAGATCGTCTTCGGCACCAAGGGCGACTGAGCGCCGCCGCCCCACCGGGGCCGGTGGCAGCCGGGGCGGCCGGGGCATGGCCGCCCGATGGTCAGCGGCGGCGCCCCCGGGCCGTGCGGGGCGTGACGGGGATGCGCAGCAGCGGCACGTCGCGTTCGGCCTTGGTGATGGAGCCGTGCTGGCCCACGACGTCCATGGCCTGCGCGCGGACCCGGCGCAGGTCGTAGAAGGCGATGGTTTCCCGGGCCACGATCAACAAGTCCCCGATCCGGGGCGCGGCCTCGGCGCTGACCGAACCGAAGTACCCGGCGGCGATCGCCTCGGCCCGGCTCACCACCCACGCCTTGGCGCCAAAGCGGTCCAGCCAGGCAGCGGCCAGGGCGTCGGCGTCGGTGTCGGCTTCCAGGTAGAGGTGGACCATGCGGGGCTCCCCCGCCGTGTGCCGGACGCCGGCGACGAGTTCGGGAAATTGCGAGTAGTCCACCCGGGCGCCCCGCGGCACGTCCACCATGCCGTGGTCGGCCGTCAGCAGGATCAGGGTGTCGGCGGGGGCGGTGGCCGCAAGCCGCTTCATGGCCGCGTCCAGCTCCTCCAGCTGGTGCTCCCACTGGGCGGAGTCGGTCCCGTGGGCATGCCCCGCCTTGTCCAGCTCGCTCCAATACAGGTACATGAGCATCGTGGGGTTTTCGGCCAGGGTGGCGGCGGCCAGCTCGATCCGCGCCTGGGGCGAGGTGGCACCCAGGAACGTGCTCCCGCGCAGGGCCGCGCTGGTCATGGGCGAGGACTTGAACCGGGGCAGGCTGACGGTGGCGGTGGGAATGCGCCCGTCCAGCTGCTCAAAGACCGTGGGCTGGGGCTGCCAGCGCAGCGGGTCCACGCCGGGGTCCCAGTTGCCCAGCAGGTTGACCACCTTGTCCTGGCCCGGGTCCAGGACGTCATAGCCGAGCATGCCGTGCCGTCCCGGGACCGTGCCCGTCCCCAGGCTGGTCAGCGACGTGGCCGTGGTGCTGGGGAAGGATGCGTGCAGGGTGCGCGGGTGGCCGCCGTCCCCGTCCGCCGCCATGACGGCGCGCAGGAAGGGGGCGTGCCCGGCCCGCTGCTTGAGCAGCCGCTTGCCCAGACCGTCCACCAGGACCACGCAGATCCGCCGGGCCGCGGGCAGGTGGAGCACATTCGTGAAGCCGTCCTCGCCCATGGCCGCCGCGGCGCTGGTGAGCACGTCGCCGATGCTGGCCCGGCCGTAGGCGGGCGCGACGGGAAGCTCGGGCTGCCCGGTTGCGCGCGGCTGCGCGGCGGAGTTCCGGGGGTCGGTGACTGGTTGCGCCACGGCGGTCAGCGCCGGTAGTGGGATCGGCCCATGCGCTGCCCCAGGGCGGGAAACTTCAGCCCGGCCGCGCCGGCGTGCGGCGCGGCGGTCGCTCCGGTGTTGACGGCCCGCAGGGCCCGGGCGAAGGACTTCGCGTCGGCCACGGCCTGCAGTCCCTCGGCCTCGGCGCTGATGCGCAGGGCGATGTCCTCCTGGGCGGTGGTGCCGGTGTAGCCGTGGTCGGCGTCGCAGTTGGGGTCCCCGCACGACGCCGGCAGCAGTTCTATCCGCTGCCCGCCGGACCAGGCGATGGAGACGGTCAGCTCCCGGGCGGGATCGGAGGGCTTGTAGTCCTGCGGCTGCGCATAGGTGTAGGAGAGGACGACGGAACGGATTTGGCGCACCGGCACCGACTCGGTGGAGACCTGCGCGACGATCTGCTCGCCGGCGTCGTCCAGCTGTTGGTCATCCACGTGGGTGATGACGAGCATTTCCTCGGTCAGCACCAGCACGGTGATGTGGCGGTGCACCTCGGTGCGGTCGAAATGGGTTTCCACATGCACCAGGTGGGCCAGGCAGTCCTGCCCGTCCAGGGCGTCATTGACCACGTCCGAGACCAGGCGGGGGTAGAAACCGGCCCGTTGGAGCGAGGCCTCCAGGTCGCGGCCCGTGGTATTGGCCGGGGCGCCGGCTCCGAAGCTGTTCATGGCCCCATTTTCGCACTTTGCCCCCGGCGTTGCGAACCGGGGCGCCCGCAGGAGGTCACATCGCGGCCCGTGCGCGCCCGCCGGCGGCGCCCGGGTCGGCTCCGCGGGGGAAGGCAGCGGCTAGGAGATCATGGCCCGCCGGGCGCTGTCGGTGCGTTGGGCGGGGTTGCCGATGCGCAGCTCCACGGCCAGGACGGTGACGTCCCGGGGGCCGACCAGCACCGGATTGCACTCGAGCCAGGCGATCTCGGGATGTTCGTCCTTCATCAGCGCCACCCGGGCCGCCAGGTCCTCCAGCGCGGCAATGTTGCCGGCGGGCAGTCCCTGGTAGCCGAACAGCTTGCGGGCCGCGCGCGGGGACCTGACCAGTTCCGCCGTGTCCCCGACGGAGAGGGGCGGGATGCGGTGCGCCCAATCGTCCAGGAGGTTGACGGCGTCCCCGGCCAGGCCAAAGGAGACCACCGGGCCCAGCAGCGGGTCCTCGATGGCGCGCAGCGTGCAGGACTGCCCCACCTCGGCCATGGACTGCACCTCCAGGTTGTAGTGCCCGTAGGGTTCGAGCAGCTTGCGCATCTGGGCGATGTTGCGGCGCAGGGAGGCGGCGTTTTCAATGTTGATGCGCACCCCGCCCAGATCGAGCCGGTGGCGCAGGGCGGCGTCCATCGCCTTGATCGCCACCGGCCAGCCCAGCCGCTCCGCCGCCGCCACGGCGTCGTCGGCGGTGTGAAACGGCACGGACTCCAGCACGCTGATGCCGTAGCAGCCCAGCAGCTCCCGGGTGTGGGCGGTGTCCAGGGTCAGCAGGCCGTCGCCGGTGACGCCCTCGAGCAGCCCCTCCAATAGCCGGGCGGCGGCGTCGGGGTCCACGCCGGCGGGCCGGTCAAAGGTGGGTTTTTCCTGTGTTCGCCACTGCGCGTAGCGGGTGATGGCCGCGAGCGCGGCGATGGCCGCCCCGGGCCGGGAGTAGGCCGGCTGCCCGCCGGCCAGCTGCCGGTCCACGGTGATGCGCGGATCCACGATGCCGGTGAAGACGGCGATGACCGGTTTGCCGGCGGCCTCGGAGCAGGCCCTGAGGGTGGCGGCGATCGCGTCAACGGTCAGGCCGGGGACCGGCAGCAGCATGACCACCGCGGAGTCGGTGCCCGGGCGCTCCAGCGCCTCGAGCAGGGTCCGGCGCAGCAGCGGCAGGGCCCGCGACTGGCCGGTGTCCAGGACCAGGTTGGCCGAGACGTTCGTCACGCCCAGCCCGTGCTGTTCGGCGGAGTCGGCCACCACGTTGCCCAGGGCCAGGGAGTTGCTGACGATCGCCAGGCCGGGCCCGCGCGGCAGCGGCTGGCTCACCAGGATCTGGGCGACGTCCACCAGCTCCTCGATGGTGTTGACCCGGATGACCCCGGACTGGCGGAGCATGGCATCCAGCGCGCCGGCGGGGGCCTGGGTGGTGCGCACGGCGTGGCCGGGCGGCAGGCGCAGCCCCATGGTGTCGGACTTGGCCACGATCACCGGCTTGCTGCGGGCCAGGCGCCGGCAGATGCGGGAGAACTTGCGCGGGTTGCCGATCGATTCCAGGTACAGCCCGCACGCAACGGTGTGGGGGTCGTCCTCCCAGAACTGCATCATGTCGTTGCCGGAGACGTCGGCCCGGTTGCCGGCGGACAGCACCGTGGAGACGCCGATGGCGCGCTGGTTGACGGCCGCGTACAAGGAGGCGCCCAGGGCCGCGGACTGGCTGAAGAGGCCGAGCCCGCCGGCCGGGGGCAGGGTCGGGGCCATGGAGGCGTTGAGGCAAATGGCGGGGTTGGTGTTGGCCAGCCCCAGCGACGCCGGCCCCACCAGCCGCATGCCGTTCGCCCGGGCGTGGCGGACGAGGGCGCGCTGGCGCGCCAGGCCGCGTTCGCCGTCGTCCGCGAAGCCGGCGGTGGCAATCACGAGTCCCTTCACGCCCGCGGCGCCGCACTGGTCCACGACGCCGGCCACCTGGGAGTACGGCACGGCGATGACCGCCAGGTCCACGGGGCCGGGGACGTCGGTGATCGCAAAGTAGGGGAGCATGCCGGAGACCTCCAGGGCGTCCGGGTTGACGGCATGGACGGGGCCGGTGAACCCGCCCTCTACGACGTGTTCGAGCAGCTGGCGGCCCAGGTTCCCCCAGGACCGGCCGGCGCCGATCACGGCGACGGAGCGCGGGGCCAGCAGCCCGGCCACGCTGCGGGCCTCGGCGCGGTGTTCGCGGGACTCCATGACGGCCCGGGACTTCTCGGTGGGGTCGATGTCGAAGGCGAGGGAGACCACGCCGTCGTCGAAGTGCCGGTCCACCTCGTAGCCGGCGTCGGAGAACACCTGGATCATCTTGCGGTTTTCCGGCAGCACCTCGGCGGTGAACCGGTCGATCCCGTTCTCCCGGGCGGCCGCGGCCAGGTGCTCGAGCAGGATGGAGCCCAGCCCGCGGCCCTGGTTGGCGTCGGAGACGTTGAAGGCGACCTCCGCCGTGGTGGGGTCATCGAGGCGGTCGTACCGGCCGATCCCGATGATCCCGCCGCCGCGGGTGATCACGAACGCCACCCGGTCGCGGTAGTCCAGCTCGGTGAAGCGGCGCAACTCCTTGGGGGTCAGCTGGGACTTGTAGGTGAAGAAGCGCAGGTAGATGGAGTTCTGCGACTGGGCCATGTGGAAGGCCTGCACGGCCGGCGCGTCCGCGGCCGTCATGGGGCGCAGATGGCCCGTGCCGCCGTCGCGCAGCACGACATCGGCCTCCCAATGTTCCGGATAGTCCGGCGTCACCCCTGGTTTCACCATAGAATCACTGTACCGACCTGCCGCCCCTTGTGGCCGCAGCCGTGCCCGCAATACCAGCAACTTAGGAAAAGGACCGTCCGCCACCATGGCCAAGCGCCAACGCCCCACAGATGACATTTTCGCCGAGGACTTCACCGAGAACATCGTGGAAATCGACGTCTCCCACGAGATGGAGGGCTCCTTCCTCGAGTACGCCTACTCGGTCATCTACTCGCGCGCCCTGCCGGATGCCCGGGACGGCCTCAAGCCGGTGCAGCGGCGCATCCTGTACATGATGAGCGAGATGGGCCTGCGCCCGGACAAGGGCCACGTCAAGAGCGCCCGCGTGGTGGGCGAGGTCATGGGCAAGCTGCACCCGCACGGCGACGCGGCCATCTACGACACCATGGTGCGCATGGCCCAGGACTTCTCCCTGCGCCTGCCGCTGATCGACGGGCACGGGAACTTCGGCTCGCTCGACGACGGGCCGGCCGCCCCCCGCTACACCGAGGCCCGGCTGGCCGCCCCGGCGCTGGAGCTCACCGGCAACCTGGATGAAGACGTCGTGGACTTTGTGCCCAACTACGACAACCAGATGATGCAGCCCTCCGTGCTGCCCGCCGCCTACCCCAACCTGCTGGTCAACGGCGCCAGCGGCATCGCCGTCGGCATGGCCACCAACATGGCCCCGCACAACCTGGGCGAGGTCATCGCCGCCGCCCGGCACCTGATCGCCCACCCCGACGCCACCCTCGAGGACGTCATGGCGTACGTGCCCGGCCCGGACCTGCCCTCCGGCGGGCGCATCGTGGGCCTGTCCGGGATCCGCGACGCCTATGCCACCGGCCGGGGCACCTTCAAGACCCGGGCCAAGATCGCCGTCGAACAGCTCTCCCCGCGCCGCGTGGGGCTGGTCGTCACCGAGCTGCCCTACCTGGTGGGCCCGGAAAAGGTCGTGGAAAAGATCAAGGACGCCATCAACGCCAAGAAGCTGGTGGGCATCAGCGACCTGGTGGACTTGACCGACCGAAAGCACGGGCTGCGCCTGGTCATCGAGGTCAAGAACGGCTTCAACCCGGCCGCCGTCATGGCGCAGCTGTACCGCTACACGCCCATGGAGGACTCGTTCGGCATCAACAACGTCTGCCTCGTGGACGGCCAGCCGCAGACCCTGGGCCTGCTGGAGCTGCTGCAAGTCTTCGTCACCCACCGCATCGAGGTGGTCCGCAGGCGCACCGCCTTCCGGCTGGGCAAGAAGCGTGACCGCCTGCACCTGGTCGAGGGCCTGCTCGTGGCCATCCTGGACATCGACGAGGTCATCCAGCTCATCCGCAGCTCGGACGAGGTGGCGGCCGCCCGCGAACGCCTCATGGCCGTCTATGACCTCTCCGAGATCCAGGCCGACTACATCCTGGCCCTGCGCCTGCGCCAGCTCACCCGCTACTCCATGGTGGAGCTGGAGGCCGAACGCGACGAACTCCGCAAGGAGATAGCGGCCCTGGAGGCCATCCTGGGCTCCCGGGAGCTGCTCCACGAGCTGGTCTCCCAGGAGCTGGGCGAGGTGGCGACCAAGTATGCCACACCGCGCCGGACGGTCCTGCTCGAATCCGAGGCCATGGCACCATCCCTGGCGAAGGCGCTCGCGGGGCCGAAGGGCAAGGCCGCGCCGCTGGCCCTGGAAATTGCCGACGACCCCTGCTGGGTGCTGCTCAGCGCCACCGGCCAGATCGCCCGCACGGCCACCGCCGATCCGCTGGTGGAAACCGGCGGCCGGAGCCGGCACGACGTCTTCTCCGCCGTGGTGAAGACCAGCGCCCGCGCCGAGATCGGGGCGCTGACCTCCCTGGGCCGGATGCTGCGCCTGCAGGTGGTGGACATGCCCGTCCTGCCGCCCACCGCCGCCCTGCCCAACTTGGCCGGAGGCGTCGCCGCCAAGGACTTCATCACCTTGACCAAGGGCGAGACCCTCATCGGCTTTGTGCCGCTGAACACGGTCTTCGCGGTGGGCACCGCCGCCGGCGTGGTCAAGCGCGTCACCCCCGACTACCCGCTGAACCGGGACGAATGGGAGTACATCGCCCTCAAGCCCCAGGACCGGGTGGTGGGGGCCGCCGTGGCCGCGGACGACGACGACTTGGTGTTCATCACCCAGGGCGCCCAACTGCTTCGGTACAGCGCCGCCAACGTGCGGGCGCAGGGCCGCACGGCCGGCGGCATGGCCGGGATCAAGCTCGGCACCGGCGACGCCGTGCTCAGCTTCACCGTGGTCTCCCCCGCGGATCCGTCGGCCGTGGTGGTCACGGTGGCCGGCGGGACGCAGGCCCTGCCCGGCACCACGTCCGGCAGCGCCAAGGTCACCGCGCTCGCCGAATACCCGGCCAAGGGACGGGCCACGGCCGGCGTGCGGGCGCACCGCTTCCTGAAGGGCGAGGACACGCTGCTGGTCTCCTGGGCCGGCCACGGGCCGGCCAAGGCGTCAACGGCGACCGGCGTGGTGCGCACCCTGCCCGTGGAGCACGGGCACCGGGACGGCTCCGGCGTCGCCCTGTCCGCCGCCATCGAGCTGATCGGGCCAAGCGTCAACGGGGCAGTCCCGGCCGCCGGGACGGGCGCGCAGGCGCCGGAGGCACCCGCGGGCCGGCCGGCGACGTCGTCGCCGCAGGCGCCGCTTCCCGCAGCCACCCAGGACGCCTTCGAGCTGCCCACGGAGTGACCGTGGGCGGCGCCGCCGTTCTCGGGGCGGGGGCCAGGGTGTCGGCATAGACTGGGCCCATGCCGATCATTCCTGATGACAAAGACTGGACCTGGGTGCTGGCCAGGCCGTGCCCCGAGTGTGGCTTCGAGGCCGCCAGCGCCACGCCGGCCACGGTGGCGACCGCGATTCCGGCGCTGCTCCCCCGGTGGCAGTCGGCGCTCATGGGCTCCGCGGTGGAGCAGCGGCCCAACGACGCCACCTGGTCCGTGCTGGAGTATGCCGCCCACGTGCGGGATGTGTGTGACGTGTTTGAGGCCCGGCTGGAGTTGATGCTCACCCGGGAGAATCCCACATTCGCCAATTGGGACCAGGACCAGGCGGCGCTGGAGGGCAACTACGCCGCACTCGACCCGGAGGAGGTGTCCAGGGGCCTGGTGCAGGCCGGGCTCGACGCCGCGTCCGCCTTTGCCGCCGTGTCCCCGGAAGAATGGGGCCGCCGCGGCCTGCGCAGCAACGGCGCCGAGTTCACGGTGCTGACCCTCTCCGGGTACTTCCTGCACGAGGTGATCCACCACCTGCACGACATCAACTCCTAGCGCCGGATCTGACCCGCAATAGATGTCGCAAATTCGCGAATTTCGTCGTTTTTTCGACATCTTTTGCGGGTCAGTCCAGGGCCTTGTCCCAGGCCAGGGTGCGCCGCAGCGGACGGTAGCCCATGCGCTCGTACAGGCCCAGGGCGCCGGTCGGATTCTCGGTGTCGACGTCCAGGCAGGCGTGGTCCATGCCGGCGGCCTTGTACCGGGCCATGGCGTCCGCGAGCAGCGCCCGGGCGATGCCGCGCCCGCGCCAGGCCCGGCGCACGCCCAACAGTTCCGTATACCCCTCGGCCCGGCCCTCCTTGGCGAAGCGGTCGGGGTCATACATGGACATCTGGTAGCCCGCGACCTCGCCCGTGGCGGCATCGACGGCCACGGACGACCAGTCCGGGCGGAAGCCGTCGTGGTTGAGCAGGAACCCCCATTGCTGGGGGTCTTCCGGTTCGGACCCCCAGTGGTCGGCAAAGGCCTCGTTGTGCGCCAGCCGCACGGGCTCGCCCAGCCCGGCCGCAAACGGCACCACCCGGACGCCGTCGGGAATCGGCACCACGGGCACCTCGGACAAGGGTCGGAGCATCTCGGAGAAATACCGCACCACCGCGAATCCGGCGCCGGTGAGCAGCGCCCGGTGCGCGGCGCCGGCCTCCGTGGTGTACGTGCGCAGCCTCGGTGCCGGCTGCCGGTCCGCGGAAAACCGGTGGCGGACCATCCCCTCCTGCCACGCGAGCACGGCGGCCCCGATGCCCCGCCGCTGCCATTGCGGATCGACCCCGCCAAACGCGTAGCCCGTCAGGCCGCCGGGGTTCTTGGCCAGGTACCCGTAGGCTCGCGGCACGCCCCCCGCGTCAACGCCCAGGAGCGAGTTTTCCGCGACCGGGTTGACCCGCGACTCAAGCACCTCCACGAGGTCAGAGCGCTGCTCGTGCCACGGCGCGTTTTCGGCGTAGGCGATCCGCACCACCAGGGCCAGCCACGGTTCCACGTCCCCGGGCGTGAGCGGCCGGAACGTCAACCCGGCGGCCACGGGCAAGGACGGCGCATCCGAAGCGGTCATGGGCCCAGCCTAGCCGCGGGCCCCCTGGCGCACCACGGTTTTCCGGTCCTGGGCTTCCGGCCCCAGGACCAGGCGGGTGTCGCCGGCGGAGGCCAGCTCGGCGTCGTGCGTCACGAGCACCACGGCGGCCCCGCGCAGGGCCCGGCGCAGGTCAGTCACCAGCGCGGCCGCCTCGTCCTCGCCCAGGTGCACGGTCGGTTCGTCCAGCAGCACGACGTCGGCCCCCGCCAGGAGCGTTCGTGCCGCCGACACCCGGGAGCGCTGGCCGCCGGAGAGATGGTGCCCGCCGGGGCCCACGCGCGTCGCCAGGCCCAGCGGCAGCCCGCGGAACCACGGGCCCAGGCCCACGGTTTCCAGCGCGTGGACCAGCTCGGAGTCCCCGGGCGCCGCGGCGGCCGGGCGGGCCAGGGCCAGGTTGGCGCGCAGGGTGGAGTTGAACAGGTACGCCTCCTGCGGGCACCAGGCAACGTGTTGCAGGCTCGCCCCGCGGGCCGGTTCGCCATTGTGCCGGTAGGTGCCGGTCTCCGGGGCGAGGAAGCCCAGCAGCACGGCCAGCAGGGTGGACTTCCCGGACCCCGACGGGCCGCTGACCGTCCACCAGCGCCCGCGCTGCGTCCCGCCGCACACCCCGGTGAACACGGGGTGCGCCGCCTCCGGGTAGCGGGCCGTGAGGTCCTCCACGCGCAGGGAGGTCACCGGAGCACCGGCGCGGGCCACCGTGGCCTCCATCCCGTCCACCACGGTGGGCGGGGTGTCGAGCAGGGGCATGGTGCGTGCCATCATGGCGGCCAGGATGGGAACCTCGGCCACGGCGTCAATGTACTGGCCCAGCGGTTCGGCCAGCGCCAGCATGAGCAGCGCGGCCACGGCGGCGGCGCGCGGGTCCGACCCGGCGGCCAGGGCGGCCGCCGTCACGGCCACGGCGGCCAGCGACGTCAGCAGGGAGACCGCCGACTGCCCCAGCCCGTTGGCCCAGGCGAGCCGGCGCAGCGGCGCCGACACGGTGAGGTCACGGGCCGTGAACGTCTCCGCCTGCGCGGGACCCACGCCGTTGGCGGCCAGCTGGTCCGCGGCGGCGAACAGGGTGGTGGTGCGGCTGGCCAGCCACGAGCGGTGGACGGCCGCGGCCGCCGAGGCCCGGCGCTGGGCCGCATAGGTGAGCACGGGAAGCACCGCCAGGGCCAGGATCCCGAGCACCACCACCAGCATCGCCACCGGGGGCACCAGCCAGGCGACGGCGGCCAGCACGGCCAGGAAGGACAAGATGGCGGCCGGAATGGGGACGACAGCCCGCGGCAGGGCGTCCCGAAGCTCGTCGACGTCGGCCACGAGAGTCCCCAGCGAGCCGCCGGAACGGGTCAGCCTGCCCCAGTGCCGGACGTTGGTGGCCAGCGCGTCCCACAGCTGCAGGCGCAGGGCGGCGGCCCAGCGGAACACGGCGTCGTGGGTGAGCAGGCGTTCGCTGTAGCGCAGCACGGAGCGGCCCACGCCAAAGGCGCGCACGCCCACAATGAGCGTCATCAGGTACAGCATGGGCGGCCGGTCCGCGGCCCACACGATCAGCCAGCCGGAGATGCCGGACAGTGCGGCCGCGCTCAGCGTCGCCAGCGCGGACACCACCACGCCCGCGGCAAAGCGGGGCGAGCACAGCGGCAGCCGCTTGAGCCAGCGCCACCGGAACGTGGCGGGACTCCCGTCGCCGGCTCCCTCCTCCCCTCCGGCGCCGGGCGCAGCCTGGGCACGGGCGACGGCGGTCGTCGCGGCCGCGTGCGTCTCCCCGGGCTGCGCCGCGGCGAGCTCGCCGGGCTCGCCGCCGGCGTGGAGCAGCCGGGCCAGGCCGGCGTCGTGGGTGGCCACGACCAGAGCCACGGTGCCGCGCAGGGATGCCAGGGCGGCCCGGACCGCCCGCGCCGACTCCGGGTCGAGGTGGGCGGTTGGTTCATCCACGAGGGCGAGCTCCACGCCGGGATCCGCGGCAATCCGGGCCAGTGCCCGGGCAACGGCGATCCGGCGCAACTCCCCCGGGCTGCACTCCTGCGGGGTTCGCCCGGCGAGGTGGCCGGCGTTGACCCGGGACAGCGCCGCGCCAACGACGGCGGCGGGCACGGGGCCACCGGCCGGGCCGGGGGCGTACAGGGCGACCTCCCCGGCAACGGTGTCCTCGGTGAAGACCGGGTGCTGGGGCACCCACACGACGCCGTCGCCCGGCGCCGTGAGCAGTTCGCCGCTCATGCGGGCCCCGGCTGGTCCGGCGTCAGGTTCGCCCGGCCCGGCTGGTCCGGCGTCAGGTTCGCCCGGTTCGGCGCCCGGCCCGGCGGGTCCGAGCAGGCCGGCCAGGGCGGCCAGCACGGTCGACTTGCCGGTCCCGCTGGCGGTGTCCAGGACCAGGACGCCCCCGCGGTGGACGGTGGCCGAGAAGTCGGCCAGGGCGGGTTCGGCCCGCCCCGGGTACCGCACGCAGAGGTGGGCGGCCCGCACGACGGGGGCGCCGGCGTCGCGCGTGCCCACCCCAGGTGTGGGCCCGGAAGCGGCCCGGGGTGCGGGCGCGGGCGTCCCGGCCAGGATGTCGCTGACGCGGCGCAGCGCCTCGACGCCGTCCTCGCTGCCGTGGTGGGCGGCGCCGACGTCGCGCAGGGGCCGGAAGCATTCGGGCGCCAGCATGAGCGCGAGCAGGCCCGCCTCCAGGGGCATGCCGCCGTAGACCAGCCGGACGCCGACGAACACGGCCACCACGGCGACGGAGATGGTGCTGATCAACTCCAGCGCCATGGCCGAGAGGAACGCGGTGCGCAGCGTCCCCATCGTGGCGCGGCGGTATTGCTCGGAGACGTCGGCCAGGGCCTGCCGCTGGGCGCCGGCGCGGCGCAGCCCCACCAGCACGGGCAGCCCGCGGGCCAGTTCGAGCAGGTGGTTGGAGAGCCGGTCCAGCCCGCGCGCGGCCCGTTGGACGCGTTCTTGGGTGTGGAAGCCGATCAAGACCATGAAGACCGGCACGAGCGGGACGGTGAGCACCACGATTAGCGCGCTGACCCAGTCGGCAACGAGGATTTGGATGCCGATCAGCGCCGGGAGCACGGCACAGGAGACGAGGGCGGGCAGGTAGGCGGTGAAGTAGTTGTCCAGCCCGTCCAGGCCGCGGCTGGCCAGCATTGCCTCGGCACCGGTGCCGGACCCGGCCCTCCCGCGCCCGGCGCCGCCGGGCAGCGAGAGCCGGTGCGCCACGAGCCTGGCCCGCAGCTCCTCCTTGGTGCCCAGCGCCGCCCGCCGGGCCAGGACCTGCTGGCCCCAGCCGGCGGCGCCCAGGAACACCGCGCCCAGAACGCCCTGCACGGCCAGCTCGGCGACGTCAGGGGCCGCCCCGGCGGTGGGTGACGCCAGCGCGTGGGCCAGCGCCCGCATGAGCAGCACCAGGCCGACGGCCTTGAGCGCGGCCAGTCCGCCGAGCCCGGCCAGGGCGGTGCGGGTGGACCTCCCCGCGGGCAGGACGGGACGCGGGCTCATGGTCGGGCCCCTCCCGCCCCGATGGCGCCGCCTCCGGTGGAACCCGGCCMGGCGGCGGGCCCGACGGCGGGGGCAAAGTCGTGCGGTTCGGGCAGGTGCGCGATGCTGATGCGCTTGCGGAAAATCCAGTACGTCCAGCCCTGGTAGGCCAGGACCAGCGGGACGCCGACGGCGGCCACGATCGACATCAGGCCCAGCGTGTACGGGGAGGAGGCCGCGTTGGCGACCGTCAGGTCCCAGGCCGGGTTCAGCGTGGAGGGCAGCACCACCGGGAACACGGCGCTGAAGATCGCGGCGCTGCCGGCCAGCAGGAACGCACCCATGGCCAGGAAGCTCACGCCTTCGCGGTCCGCCCGGTTGGCCAGCCACGCGGTCACGGCACCCGCCATCGCCACCGCCACCAGGACCGCGCTGAACCACTTGCCGTTGTGCACCGAGACCATGACCACCCAGGCGGCCAGGGGCAGCAGGCCGGCCGGCAACCAGCGGCGGACCAGGGCGCGGGCGCGGAGGCGGACGTCGCCGTCGGTCTTCAACGCCAGGAACGCCGCCGCCTGGATCAGGCAAAAGCCCACCACCGCGGCGCCGCCGAGCATCCCGGACCAGCTGAACCAGGCAAACGGGCCGCCCTCGCGGTCGCCGTTGGCGTTCAGCGGCAGCCCGGTGGTGGTCAGCGCCAGCATGGCGCCGATGCCGAAGGCGGCCACCAGGGAGCCGAGCGCGATGGCCCAGTCCCACGTCCGTCGCCAGGCATCCGAGTGCACCTTGCCGCGATATTCAAAGGCCACGGCGCGGAAGATCAGCGCCAGGAGCACGAACACGAGCGGGAGGTACAGGCTGGAGAACAAGGACGCATACCAGTACGGGAATGCCGCGAAGGTGGCGCCGCCGGCGGTGATCAGCCAGACCTCGTTGCCGTCCCAGACCGGGCCCACGGTGTTCAGCAGCAGGCGCCGTTCCTTTTCGTCGCGGGCAAAGGCCTTCATCAGCATGCCCACGCCCAGATCGAAGCCTTCCAGGAACAGGTACCCGGTCCACAGCACGGCGATGA
Source organism: Specibacter sp. RAF43 (assembly GCF_052114065.1). Classification (NCBI taxonomy): domain Bacteria; kingdom Bacillati; phylum Actinomycetota; class Actinomycetes; order Micrococcales; family Micrococcaceae; genus Specibacter; species Specibacter sp. RAF43. The sequence continues at coordinate 25,151 of NZ_JBFREA010000009.1, forward strand.
GCACGAACCACAGGGTGGGAAGGAAATCCATTGTCTTTAGTCCTTAGGATCAGGTAGCGGGTCGAAGGCGGATCTAGTAGGCAAACGCGAGCACATCATCATCGGCCTCCCCGCCGGTGCCGCCGGTTCCGCCGCCGTCGTCCCGGGGGCCGCCCGGACCGGAGTCGCGCGGGCCGGGGCCGCCGAGCTCGGGCATGGCCGAGACCACCCCGCCGCGGATGTACTTGCCCAGCAGCGCCACCTCCACCACCAGCAGCACCGCATAGACCGAGCCCAGCGCCACGAGCGAGAAGATCATCTCGCCGGCGGAAACGCCCGGGGAGACGGCGGCGGCGGTGAACATGAACACCTGGTCGATGCCGCTCATGTCCGGATTGGGCGCCACCACAAAGGGCTGGCGGCCCATTTCGGTGAAGATCCAGCCGGCGGAGTTGGCGCCGAACGGGGCCAGGATGCCCACCAGGGCCAGGCGCATCAGCCAGGGGGCCCGCGGCACGGTGCCCTTGCGGGTGATCCACAGGGCGACGGCGGCGGCCAGCGCGGCCAGCCCGCCGAAGCCGATCATCATCCGGAAGCCCCAGTACGTGACGGGCATGACGGGCACGTAGTTGATGGCCTGCCCGGCCCGTTCGCCGTACATGGGATCGTCGGGCAAATGGGTGCCGTACTTGGCCTGGTATTGGGGCACCAGGGTATTCACGCCCGAGATGTCCGTGGTGAAGTCGTTGTGCGCCAGGAAGGAGAGCAGGCCGGGGACCTCGAACACGGCAACCACCTGCGAGCAGTCCCGGGCGCCAGGGTCGCCCAGGGACAGGATGGAAAAGCTGGTGCCGTCGTGGCAGGCGGCCTCGGCGGCGGCCATCTTCATGGGTTGCTGTTGGAACATCAGCTTGCCCTGCAGGTCCCCGGAGATGGCGGTGCCGGCAAAGGCGAGCATCGCGACCACGGCGCCGATGCGCAGGGACTTGATCCAGACGGAATGGTCCTTCTTGTCGCGGCCCGGGATGGTTGCCGAGGAACCGACGACGACGCGGCCGGCGGCGTCCACGGTGTCGATCCCGTCACGGCGGCGGCGCCACAGGTGGTACCAGGCGATGCCGAGCAGGAACCCGCCGGCGACCGCCAGGGCGCCGGTGACGGTGTGGAAGAACGCCACCAGGGCGGTGTTGTTGGTGAACACGGCCCAGGCGTCGACCATGTGCGGGCGGCCGTCGACCATTTCCACGCCGACGGGGTGCTGCATCCACGAGTTGGCGACCAGGATGAAGTAGGCGGAGACGATGGACCCGCAGACGGCGATCCACAGGCAGGCCAAGTGGATCTTGGCCGGCAGCTTTTTCCAGCCAAAGATCCACAGGCCCAGGAAGGTGGATTCAACGAAGAACGCCAGCAGCGACTCCATGGCCAGCGGGGCGCCGAAGACATCGCCCACAAAGCGGCTGTACTCGCTCCACGCCATGCCGAACTGGAACTCCTGGACGATCCCGGTGGCCACGCCCATGATGAAGTTGATCAGGAACAGCTTGCCCCAAAACTTCGTCATGCGCAGGTATTCCTCCCTGCCGGTCCGCTGCCACACGGTCTGCAGGATCGCCACCAGGGTGCCCAGGCCGATGGTCAGCGGCACCATCAGAAAGTGGTAGACCGTCACGATCCCGAACTGCCATCTGGCAATGTCCAGTGCTTCCATCAACTTCCCTCAATCCAAGAATTGCGGCACTCGTCGCCTAAATTCTACGTCTCGTAGAAGTCTTAGTTCTACCCTGCGTAGAACATTGCTGTCAAAAGCGGTACATTTAGAGGGAAGCAGAAACTATTTTCACGAAGAAGGATCTAAATGGCGACTCTTGGGGACCTCGAACGGGCCGTGATGGATCTCTTGTGGGAACATCCGGACGCAATCACGGCCAACATCCTGCGCGACCTGCTGGCGCGCCGGCACTCCGCCACGGATGCCGATGCCCGGCCGCTGGCCGTGACCACCGTGCTGACAGTGCTCTCGCGGCTGGAAAAGAAGGGCTTGGTCGAGCGTGAGCGCTCGATCCGCCCGCACCGGTACCGCGCCGTGACGAGCCGGGCCGACCACACCGCCGAACTCATGGTGGAGGTGCTGGGCTCGGCCCCGGACCGTGAGGCCGTCCTGGCCCGGTTCATCGGCACCGTCAGCGACGGCGAGGCGGAAACGCTGCGCAAGCTGCTCGGCCGCGGCTAGGCCCGCGACCGGAGCTGCTTTCACGGTAGCTTTAAGACATGGTGTGGACCTCGTGGTTCCTGGCCGTCATGGCCGTTGCCCTGGCATGGCCGGTGCCCGTGTTCCTTTCGCGCGCCCGGTGGACCTCCCGCGCGCCCTTTGCCGCCATGGTGCTGTGGCAGGCGATCGCCCTGGCCGGCGGGCTGTCCATGATCGGGGCCATGCTGTGCTACGGCCTAGTGCCGCTGGGCGGCAACCTGGTGGAGGGCCTGCACGGGCTGCTGCGGGTGGCCCTGGGCCAGGAGTCCCTGGACACCCTGGGCATCCCCCACGCCTTTGCGCTGAGCGCAGCGGCCCTGCTGTCCGCGCACCTGACCTTCACGCTGTGGCTGACCTACTTTCGCATCAACCGCCAGCGGCGCCGGCACCGCGAGCTGCTGATCCTGCTCAGCTCCCCCTCCGACGACCGCCCCGCGACGCTGGTCATCAACCACGAGGCACCCGTCGCGTACTGCCTGCCGGGCGGCTCACGCTCGGTGACGGTGCTCTCCGACGGGCTCATGGCGCTGCTGTCCCCGGATGAGCTGCGGGCCGTGCTGCTCCACGAGGAGACCCACCTGGCCCAGCGCCACCACCTGTTGTTGTGGGCCTTCGCGGCCTGGCGCTCGGCCCTGCCGTGGCTGCCGACGTCGCGGTTGGCCCAGCGGGCCGTCTCCTCGCTGATTGAAATCCTGGCCGACGACGTCGCCCTGCGGTCGGTCAGCAAGACCACCCTGGTCACGGCGATCGCCCTGGTGGCCAGCGGCTCGGCACACGTCCCGGCGACATCCCTGGTGGGTGGCGGTGCCGAACGGATTGACACGCCGGCCACGACGTCGGCCCGGCTGGGACGGCTGCTCACCCCGGCCCCGGCGCTGGGCCGGGCACAGCAGGCCCTGGTCCTGACCGCGGCGGCGCTGGTCATGGCCGCGCCGACCGCGCTCTTGCTGGTGCCGGGGACACTGCCCTAGCAAGGATCCCGGCGGGCTCGGCGCCCGGCTACGCGTCGATCCTTGCCGCGTCCAGCGTCTCGCTGCCGGCCACGATGAACTCCTTGCGCGGGGCCACGTCCGCCCCCATCAACAGCTCGAAGGTGCGTTCGGCCCGGTCCGCGTCATCGCTGGTGACCCGGCGCAGCATGCGGTGGCGCGGGTCCATGGTGGTCTCCGCCAATTGTTCGGCGTCCATCTCCCCCAGGCCCTTGTACCGCTGGATCGGTTCCTTGTACCGCTTGCCGGACGTCGCCAGCTCGGCCAGCAGGGCGTGGAGCTCCTTTTCGGAATACGTGTAGACCATGTCGTTGGCCTTGGTGCCGGCATTGATCACCTCCACCCGGTGCAGCGGCGGCACGGCGGCGTAGACGTTGCCGGCGTCGATCATGGGGCGCATGTAGCGGAAGAACAGGGTCAGCAGCAGGGTGCGGATGTGGGCGCCGTCGACGTCGGCATCGGTCATCAGGATGACCTTTCCGTAGCGGGCCGAGGCCAGGTCGAAACTGCGCCCGGAGCCGGCCCCAACCACCTGGATGAGCGCGGCGCATTCGGCATTGGCCAGCATGTCCCCCACCGAGGCTTTTTGGACGTTGAGGATCTTGCCGCGGATGGGCAGCAGCGCCTGGAAGTCCGAGGAGCGGGCGAGCTTGGCCGTGCCCAGGGCGCTGTCGCCCTCGACGATGAACAGCTCACTCTTCTTGACGTTGTTGCTGCGGCAATCGGCCAGCTTGGTGGGCAGGGAGGAGGTCTCCAACGCGTTCTTGCGGCGCTGGGTTTCCTTGTGGACGCGCGCGGAGATGCGCGACTTCATTTCGGCAACGACCTTTTCCAGCAGCGTCGCCGCCTGGATCTTTTCGCCGCGGGCCGAGGATTCCAGCTTCGCCTTCAGTTCCCGTTCCACCACCTTGGCCACGATGTTCTTCACGGCCGGGGTGCCCAGGATTTCCTTGGTTTGGCCCTCGAATTGGGGTTCGGCCAGCCGGACGGTCAGCACGGCCGTCAGGCCGGCCATGACATCGTCCTTCTCGATCTTGTCATTGCCGGCCTTAAGCTTGCGCGCATTGGTCTCGATGACCTTGCGGAACGTCTTGAGCAGGGCCTGCTCGAAGCCCTCCTGGTGCCGGCCGCCCTTGGGCGTGGCGATGATGTTCACAAAGCTGCGCATGGTGGTTTCATAGCCGATCCCCCACCGCAGGGCGATGTCCACCTCGCAGTCGCGGTTCACGGCGGTGCTTTCCAGGTGGCCGGCGGCGTTGAGCACCGGGACGGTCTCGGTGAATGTGCCGCTGCCCTGCAGCCGCCAGATGTCCGTCACGGGCCCGTCGGAGGCCAGGAAGTGCACGAACTCGGAGAGGCCGCCGTCGTGGTGGAAGACCTCCTCGTGGGTGGCGAACTCCCCCGGCGTGCCGGGCAGGCGCCGGTCGTCGCAGACCCGGATCTTCAGCCCGGGCACCAGGAACGACGTCTGCCGGGCGYGGGCCACCAGCTCGTCATAGGAAAACTTGGCGTCGGCGGTAAAGATCTGCCGGTCGGCCCAGTACCGGATCCGGGTGCCGGTGACTCCGCGCTTGGTGGTGCCGACGATGTCGAGGCTGGATTCCTTGGTGAACGGTTCAAAGTCCACGGACGGGCTGAGGGTCTTGCCCACGTCCTGGAAGTGGCCCGGCTCGCCGCGCCGAAAGCTCATCTGGTAGGTCTTGCCGCCGCGGTCCACCTGGGCGTCCATGCGGGCGGACAGGGCGTTGACGACGCTGGCGCCCACACCGTGCAGGCCACCCGATGCGGCGTAGGAGTTGCCGCCGAACTTCCCGCCGGCGTGCAGCTTTGTCAGCACCACCTCCAGGCCGGTGAGCCCGGTCTTGGGTTCGATGTCCACGGGGATGCCGCGGCCGTCGTCGTGCACCTCCACGGAATTGTCCTTGTGCAGGATCACCTTGATGTTTTGGCCGTAGCCGGCCAGGGCCTCGTCGACCGAATTGTCGATGATCTCCCACAGGCAGTGCATGAGGCCGCGGGAGTCGGTGGAGCCGATGTACATGCCCGGACGCTTGCGCACCGCCTCCAGCCCCTCCAGGACGGAAAGGTGGCGGGCACTGTAATCGGAACTAAGACGAGCCACGGTTGGCATACTCCTTGTGAAAAATCTCTTGTGCAACGGCCGGGCCGGAGGGCCCCTACCAAGGTTAACGTCTCGCGGCGGGAACTCCGGACAGGCGTGCCGCCGTCGAAATGCTACGCGGTGAGCGAAACACGGGCGGTCCCATGGATGGAAACGCTCTGGGCAATGGTTGTATGGGTATAGGAACTATGAAGGAGGCCATCATGACTACCACCGCCATTGCCAGCCCAGAGCTGAACACGATGGATCGTTGCGACCGCTGCGGCGCACAGGCCTATGTGCGTGTCGTGCTGGAATCCTCCGGCGGCGAGCTGCTCTTTTGCGGTCACCACGCCCGCGGCCTGGAAACTACGTTGAAGCCGCTTTCGAGCGAATGGCACGACGAGACCGGCCGCCTCCTGGAGAAGGCCCCCGTCCCCGTCGACTGACACACGGTGAATAGGAGGGTCCCGGCTAGTCCGGGGCCCTCCTTTTTGTTGTGTGCCCTCCCGGCCGCCTAAGGCGCCTTAGACGGCTGGGCGGGGCCAAAGATAGGGAATCCGTCCAATGTTCGCGGCCCGCTGCCGGAGCAGGATGGAGTCATCGGAACAAAGCTTCATCACTGAAAGGGATGACGATGTCGGACTTCTTGGCGCTGTTGATGGCCCAACAAAACGAACGTGAATTGGAAATCGCCCTGGAACGGCGGCGGCTGCTCATTGAAACAGCGGCAGCGCAGCCGCGCATGCGCACCCGGTGGGGCGCCTGGCAGCGGTTCCGGGCCCGGATGCACCGCCCCGCCCCGGTGCTGCGCGGCAGCGTCCGGCCCAGCCAATAAGTGGTGGGCGGGCGGCCCGTGGCAAGGCTAACGGCGGGCGGCGGATGGTGGCAGGATATTCCTATGCAGACGTCGCAGGCCAGTGCGCAGATGATCGGGCGAGAAGCCGAGCTGCGGGCCTTGGCCGCGTCCTACGCCGACGCCGTGGACAGCAAGCCCCAGGCCGTGGTCATCGGCGGGGAGGCCGGGCTGGGCAAGACCCGGCTCCTGCGCGAATTCCTCGCCGGCGTTGCCGGCGAGGCGCGCATCATCAGCGGCCAGTGCGTGGATCTGGGCACGCTGGCCCCGCCATACGCGCCCATTACGGGCGTGCTGCGCGCCCTGGCCGCCCAGGTGGGCCTGGCGGCCGTGGTCGACTATGCCGGGCCCGGCCGCGAAGCGCTGGCCCTGCTGCTGCCCGAGGCCGAAGTCGAGACGACCGGGCGCCCCAACGGCAACCGGGTCTTGGAGGCCGTCAGCACCATTTTGGAGCGGGCCTGCGCGGACCAGCCGACCGTCGTCGTGGTCGAGGACCTGCATTGGGCCGACGACGCCACCCTGGCGGTGCTGCGGTTCATCCTGCGGGCCTTTGGCGGCGGGCGCTTCCTGCTGGCCATGACCTATCGCAGCGACGAGGTGCACCGGGGCCACCCGCTGCGCGGCTTCCTGGCGGAGGTTGAGCGCGGACGGTACGCCAAGAACATTGAGCTCAGCCGGCTGACCAAGGACCAGGTGCGGTGCCAGGTGGAGTCGATCACCGGTGAGCCGGCCGGCTACCAACTCGTGGAGAACGTCTTTTCCCGCAGCGACGGGATCCCGTTTTTTGTCGAGGAGCTGCTGGGCCTGGGCGACTGCGACGCGGCCGGCGAGCTGCCGTCAACGCTGCGGGACCTGCTCCTGGCCCGGTACGAGCGGATGGAGGAGTCCGTCCAATACTTTTTGCGCGTGATCGCTGCCGGCGGCGTGAGCGTCCCCCACTCCTTGGCCGTGAAGGCCTTCGACCGGCCGGCCGCCGACCTGGAGCCCGCCGCACGCACGGCGCAACTGGCCAATCTGCTGCGCCTGGACGGGAACGCCTACGCCTTCCGCCACGCCCTGGTCCGCGAGGCGATCCATGCGGATCTGCTCCCGGGGGAACGCACCAGGTTCCACACCCGCTATGCCGAAGCGATCGAATCCGCGGACAACCCGGATGCCGTGGAGATTGCCTACCACTGGCATGCCGCAAATTTGCCGGAGAAGACGTTCCACGCCTCCATTGCCGCCATGGTCGAGGCCGAAGGGAGCTATGCCTACACGACCGCCGCGCGCATGGGCGAGCGTGCGCTGGAGCTTTGGGACCGGATCGCCGACGGCGACACCATTGCGGGAATGCCGCGGTTCGCGCTGATGGCCCGCACGGCGGCCGCACACAATCTGGCGGGGGACAGCGACAGATCGCTGGCGGTGATTCGGCTGGCGGTCGCCGACCCCGCCGCGGCGGGTCCGGACCTCGCCCGGCTCCTTGCCGACCAGGCCCGGTATCTGGGCTTCAACGCCCAGGCGGGTTCGGTGCCGCTGCTGCTGCGGGCCCTGGACCTCACCCCGTCGGGCACGGAGGAAAACCTGCGCGCCTCGCTGCTCAACCGGCTGGCCGCCCGGTACATGCTGGAGGCGCGCCTGGAGCAGGCCGTCGAGGTGGCAACCGAGGCCCTGGGCCTCGCCGCGTCCATTGGCAACGCGGCGGAGTCCTCCATCGCCTCCAACCTGCGCGGCGTCTCACGCATCATGGCTGGTGAGGTCGCCGGCGGCAAGGCCGATCTGCAGGCCGCCGAACCCCTGGCGGAAGGGAACCCCGAGGCCCTCCTGCGCTTCCGGATCAACTATTCGGACTCGCTGCACCTGCTGGGCCTGTACGACGAATCCATTCGCGTCGCCGAGGACGGCATTGAACGCGCCCGCGCCCTCGGGGTGGAACGGACGACGGGGGCGATGCTCTCCTCCAATGCCGTCGAACCGCTGTTTGCCCGCGGCGACTGGGCGCGGGCCCGTGCCTTGCTGGAACGCAACCTGGCGCTCTCCCCGCCGGGAGCCTTCCAGGCCTACCTGATGCGCTCGAAGATCTGGTCAACCCTGTGGGGCGGGGACCCGGAGGCCGCCCAGGCGCTGTTCCGCGACTGGCAGCCGCTGTTGCGGGACCTCTCGAGCGTGGAAATGCAGTCCCGCCTGCACCTGGTCGCCCTGGGCGCGGAACTGGCCTGGGCGCGGGGCGACCTTGACGGCGCCTGGCGTGAGGCCTGCTTCATCCTGGGCCCGGGCTTCCGGCCCCTGCCCGGCTACGACCTGCCCCTGTTGGTGATCGCCGCCCGGATACTGGCCGCCCGTCGCCGCGACAGCGAGGCGTTTGAGGGTGCCGCCGGGGCCGAACCACAGCTGCGCACCATCTTGGCCCGGCAAGCGTTCTGGCCCACCCATCGGGCCTGGTCCGCGCTCTTTGACGCGGAGCTTGGCGGACCCGCCGGAACGGGCACCGACCCCGGCGCCTGGGAGTGGGCGGGGACATTCGCCGATTCGCTGCCGTCCCATTTGCGCTTCTACATGGCCTTGCGCCGCAGCCAGGCCGACCTTGCCGCGGGCCACCGGCCCGAGGCGCTGGCCGCCCTGCGGGCCGCCATCAAGGGGGCCGAAGACCTCGGCGCCGGCCTGATCGCCCAAATGGGCCGGGAATTTGCCAACAGGACCGGGCTGCCGCTGACCGGCACCCTTCTGCGCCCGCACGCCGAGGATCTGACGGCGCGGGAGTCCCAGGTGCTGGCGCTGGTCGCGGGCGGGCTGACGAACCGGCAAATCGGGGCGGAACTTTTCATCAGCGCCAAGACGGTCAGCGTCCATGTCTCCGCCGTCATGCGCAAACTGGGCGCCGCGACCCGCACCGAGGCCGCCACCCGTGCCCGCACCAAAAACTGACCCGCAATAGATGTCGAGTTTCCCCCAAAATTGGGGGAAACTCGACATCTATTGCGGGTCAGTTCCGGCGGGGGCTCGTTGCGGCGGGGCGGCTAGTCCAGGCGGCGGCTAGTCCAGGTAGTCGCGCAGGACCTGGGAGCGGGATGGATGACGCAGCTTGGACATCGTCTTGGATTCGATCTGGCGGATGCGCTCACGCGTGACGCCGTAGACCTTGCCGATTTCATCTAATGTCTTTGGCTGGCCGTCGGTGAGCCCGAACCGCATGGCAACGACGCCGGCCTCGCGTTCGGACAGGGTGTCCAGCACGGAGTGGAGCTGTTCCTGCAACAAGGTGAAGCTCACCGCGTCCGCCGGGACGACGGCCTCGGAGTCCTCGATCAGGTCGCCGAACTCGGAGTCGCCGTCTTCACCCAGGGGGGTGTGCAGCGAGATGGGCTCGCGGCCGTACTTTTGGACTTCGACAACCTTTTCCGGCGTCATGTCCAATTCCTTGGCCAGTTCTTCGGGGGTGGGTTCGCGGCCCAGGTCCTGAAGCATTTGGCGCTGCACCCGGGCCAGCTTGTTGATCACTTCCACCATGTGGACCGGGATGCGGATGGTGCGGGCCTGGTCGGCCATGGCGCGGGTGATGGCCTGGCGGATCCACCAGGTGGCATACGTGGAGAACTTGAAGCCCTTGGTGTAGTCAAACTTCTCCACGGCGCGGATCAGGCCCAGGTTTCCCTCCTGGATCAGGTCCAAAAAGAGCATGCCGCGGCCGGTGTAGCGTTTGGCCAGGGAGACCACCAGACGCAGGTTGGCCTCGAGTAGGTGGTTCTTGGCCCGCTTGCCGTCGTGGACAATTCGCAGCATGTCCCGCTTGAGCTGATCGTCCATGGTCTCGCCCTCGGTGGCGAGCTTTTCCGTGGCAAAAAGACCGGCCTCAATGCGCAGCGCCAAGTCAACTTCCTGCTCGGCGTTCAGCAGGGCAACCTTGCCGATCTGCTTCAGGTAGTCCTTGACGGGGTCGGCGGTGGCGCCGGCGGACATGACCTGCTGGACCGGGGCATCGTCGTCGTCGGAGTCCGAGTACACGAATCCGGTGCCGGTGGCCGCCGGCAGTGCCGGCTTGCCGGGCGCGCCCTCCTCGTCATCCTCGACGACGGCGGTCTCGGCCTGGAGGTCGTCGGCATCCTTGGCGGCCGCCTTCGACCGTCGGGCGGTGGGGGCCTTCTTGGCGGCGGCCGGGGCCACGCCGCCATTGGCCGCCAGGGCAGCCTTCTTGACGGCCAGCGTGGCCGCCCTCTTCTGCGCCGGGGTCAGCGGCACGGCGGCTGACGTTGCGGGGTCCTTAAGCTCGTTTGTAGCGGAGTCTTTGCTCTTGGAAGTAGCAGACACAGAAAACCTTTCTTGCGGCGGTCTGTGGAGTCACCTTCGGGCAACACCACTATGACCCTGTCAAGTCCGTGTTGCTTTCACGCAGCAGCCGCTTGGAGGGTCACAGGGTATAACTCCCGGCGTGACGGCATTGTTCCCGCGCACGACCCACGAAGTGATTTCCCTCCACCCACCCAAGAGCAGGGCGCATGAAACACGGACCCAACCGGGTCGCGACTCATATTGTCTCATGTTTCCGGCGCCCATGATTCGGGGAAATGCTCGCATGCCCGGAGCAACCCCCGTGCTAGGCGGCGTCCTTGTGGTCCAGGGAGCCGTGCCACGCCGTCCCCTGGTTCTTCGCCCAGGCAGCGATGCAGCCGGCATCGAGCAACTGTTCCAAGAGTGCCGCCAGTTTGTAGCCCGGCGACGCCGCCAGGGAGAGTTGGAAGTACGTCCCGGCCCAGGTGCCCCGGCCCTTGCACCAGTGAATCCAGCCCAACATGCACAGGATTGCCGCCTTGTCCCGCCCCATGGACGACGCAGCCAGGAATTCGAGCAGCTCCTGGGCCCGGTCCAGTCGCGGCCAGTTGGGTGCCACGGTCGGTGCCGGACGGCCGCCGCCGACCCCACCGACAGCCCCACCGCCACCGCCGACCAGCACGTCGCCAAAGGCTGCGGCGGCCGCCACCAGGGCGGCGTCGGACTCATCCTGGATTCTGATGTCGTAGGCGGCGGCCTGGCTGCCGCCGTGCCAGGCCATCGGGACCACCATGCCGTGGCTGTCCTCCACGAGCCGGCCGACGCCGAGGACGCCGGCAAGCGCCTGCTCGGGCGTGACGGCCAGCGAGACCAGGACCGCGTCCCGCACGGTGGTGTTCGCCAGGCTGCTGAGCAGGAACGCGGTCATCACCGTATCCGGCGCCGTGGGCCACTGCGCCAAGGCATGCTCCCATGCGCCCAGCGTTGCGCAGAGCTGGCTTTCCGCCTGCCCGAACTCCTCCAACGCCTGACGGAACGGGCGGGCGGCCCGGGCCACCGCGTCAACATGCGCCTGGTCCCTGACGGCGACTACCTCGGCGATCCGGGTCCCCGGATTGGCGTCGATGGCGCTCCCCCGATAGACCAGTTCGGCGTTGACGAAGCTACCGGCGATGCTCTCGTTGCTCCTTCCGGGCCAGGGGCAGCAATCGGCGTCGGTGCAGCCGATGCTGCGCCAATGGTTCGCCCCGACATACCAGGCCTCCCGCACCGGCATGCCATGGGCGTGGAAGGCGCGGCGCAGGGCCGCATGCACATCCCCGAAGGGGGGCGTGTCCGGATCGGTCCAATCGGCGCCCGCGAAGATGGCGATCAGACAGCCATCGGCCGTGGTGTCGCTGGCCAACTGGGCCGAGGCGATCCGGGCAAACCTGTCCAGGTCGGCCGTCCCGTGCCGTGGCAGGTCCAGGCGCATGGTGGCCCGGAGCCTCTTGCCGCACATGCCGATGCACACCACGCTGTTTTCCGGCCAGTAGCCGATGATGTGCGGGATGAAGGCCAAGAGGTCCTCGCCGGCGCTGACTTTGATCGTCTCTTTTTGTTTTCCCATGGTCCAAGGCTGGTCCGCCGATCCGCCCGGGAACAGGGCAAAAGCCGAAATCCGGGGAAACTGTGGATAACACCGCCCGCTTTCCGCAGAAAGGCGGTGGGCCGTGGGCAGTACAGCTAGCGAGCGTCGTCGACCGGCAAGGCCGGGTCGTCCTTGGCGGACAGGGAAGGCGCGGCCGGCAGGGACAGCGGGGGGCCGGCGTCGGCCCCCTTCCGGTGGGCGCGTTCGGCGCGACGTTCGCTGCGGAACTGGGTGCGGCGTCTCTGGTTGTCCGCCAGTGCGATCCGCAGCGGCGGGACAAATTCCCCCGCCAGGGCCATGCGTCGGCGGACCTCGCGCCGCGCGGCGATGACGGCAACGGTGCCAAAGGCGATGATGACGAACTGGAAGGACAACGCGATGCGAAATGAGTCGAGCGAATACAGGTGTCCACCGGAGAACCCGCTGTTGTTGAGCAAGTCGAGGATCAGGCCCACCACATACATGGTGACCAGGGAGGCCACGAACCCGCCCACGTTCACGATCCCGGTGGCCGTGCCGATGCGATGTGACGGGTTGTAGGTGCGGGCAAAGTCAAAGCCGATCATTGACGCCGGGCCGCCGAGGGCCAGCGCCAGCACCAACACCACCAGCAGCCACAGCGGCGCGTGGCCCGGATAGAGCAGAACGGCACCCCAGGCGGCGGCGATCGCCAGGGTGACGGCCAGCACCATGGTGGAGCGGCGAAGGGGGTGCCGTCCCACCCAACCACCCAGCAGCGGGCCACAGACCAGCCCGACCACCACGAACAAACTCAGCACCACGCTGGCCTGGGCGGCGTCCAGCCCCTGCCCGGACACCAGGAACGGATACCCCCACGTCATAATGAAGACGGTGCCGGCGAACTGCGTCGTGAAATGGCTCCACATGCCCAACCGGGTGCCGGGCTGCAGCCACGCCCTCGCCAAATCCTGGGCCGTTTCCTTGATGCCGGACGGGACCGGGGTCACCGCGGGAACCTCCGGGGCGTTGCGCACAAGGGCGGCGGCCAGCACACAGCTAAGCAACGCCAGCGCGGCCAAGCCCAGGAAGGCCGGGCTCCAGCCCCACACATGGAGCACAATCGCGAACGGCGCAATGCTGATGAGCTGCCCGAATTGGCCCAACTGCCCGGTGAGCTGGGTCAGCAGCGGCGCCCGCCTGGCGGGGAACCAGACCGGAATCAGGCGGATCACGGCGATGAACGTCATGGCATCGCCGGCCCCGACAAAGACGCGCCCCACCACTCCGCCGGGCACCGAGGTCGCGGCGGCGAGCTGGATTTCCCCAATCGTCATCAACGCCGCGCCGGAGGCAATCATGACGCGCGGGCCGAACCGGTCCACGAGGACGCCGACGGGAATTTGCAGCACCGCATAGACAAGCAGCTGAATGACGGTAAACGCCGACAAGGCCGATGCACTGGCGTTAAACCGCTCCGTTGCCTGAAGCCCGGCGATGCCGAAGGACGTTCTTTGCGTGACCGCGATGAGGTAGGCGAAGACGCCGACGCCCCAAACCAGCCATGCCCGTCTACTATCCACCGCCCTAGCCTATGCCAGGGCCGGTCCCATCCGCCGATCCGGCGTCCCGGCTGGCCAGGTAGGCTTCCACGGCGGCACCGAGTTCGTCGGCGTCGGGAAGTTCATCGCCGTCGCCGGCCAGCAGGGAGCGGCGGGCCGTGCCGTCGCTGTGGTCGTCGTACTGTTTCTCCAGATTGGCAACCACCGCCTGCACGTCCGCGGAGCTTTCGACCTGCTCGGCGATCTGGCGCTCCACCGCCCGCCCGGCCTCGCGCAGCCGTTCGCTGGGCAGCATCAGGGCGGCGGCGGCGCCAAGATATTCCAGGCCGGCGACGGCGGCGGGCGGGTACTCGGCGTCGGAGAGGTAGTGCGGGACATGGATGGCGTAGCCCACCACGTTGCGGTTCTCCTTGGCCAGCCGGTATTCGAGCACGTGGCCGATCATGGACGGGATCTCCAAGGTGGTCTTCCACGCCGAAATGCCCTCGATCAAGTCCGGCCGGTTTCCGTGGACGGTGGCGCCGATGGGTCGGGTGTGCGGCACGGGCATGGGCACCGAGTGCACCCACGCGGTCAGGTTCACATCCAGGCGGCGCACCAGGCCCAGCACGGCCAGCGTGAACCGCTCCCATTGCAGGTCCGGCTCGCTGCCGGTCAGGAAGAGGAAGGGCTTGCCGAGGGCGTCGATGAAGCGGTACAGCACCAGCGACGGCGGCCGGTAGTCGCTGAGGTGGTCTTCCGTGAAGGTCATCCGCGGCCGGCGCGAACGGTAGTCGACGAGCTGGTCGATGTCGAAAATCGCCACCGGCTCGGCGGGCAGGTGCTCGCTGAGTTCCGTGGCGATTTGGTGCACCACGTGCCCGGCGTCGGAGTATCCGGTGAAGGACATCAGCATGTTCAACCCGCGCAGGTCCTCGGCCTCCAGCAGCGTCTCATTGAGGGCATAGAGGGACTCCGGGTCCTGAAATGGCGTGTACGAAATGACGTTCATATTCTTCCTCACAAACTTGCGTCTCTATGTAGACAACGCTGTGGGCGCCCGGAATCATCCCGGGCACCCGCTAGGGGATGGCCGCAGTGGTGCCCTGTCAGTTCTTGACGTTGACCTGCACAAACGGCGGCTTGACGACGGTGACGCCGAGCCGGCGCCCGCGAATGTCCAGGGCCAGCGTGTCCCCGAGCTGGACGGCCGGGTCCACCAGGGCCAGTGCGACGCCGTTGCCCAGGGTTGGCGAAAACGTCCCGGACGTCGTGCGGCCCACGACGGCGCCGGCGGCGTCGAGCACGTGCACGTCGGCGCGGGGCACGCCGCGGTCGATGGCCAGCAACCCCACGGACTTGCGCGGCGCCCCGGCCGCCTTTTGCGCCAGGAGCGCCTCCCGGCCCCAAAACGCGTCCTTTCGCCACCCCACGGCCCAGCCAATTCCGGCCTCCACGGGGGAAATCCCGGTGGAGAGCTCGTGCCCGTGCAGTGCGTAGCCCATCTCGGTGCGCAGGGTGTCGCGGGCGCCCAGCCCGGCGATGAGACCCTGGGCCTTGGCCACCTCGGCGGCCAGCGCGTCCCAGACGGCGGGGGCGTCGCCCCAGCGGGGCACAATCTCATAGCCGTGCTCGCCCGTGTAGCCGGTGCGGCACACGGTCAGGTCGACGGCGGCCCCGCCGATGGTGAGGGTCGCGTCCACGAAGGACATATAGGCGGCCGGCTCGGGCAGGCCCAGCGCCGCCATGACGGCGGCCGATCGCGGGCCCTGGAGGGCGAACACCCCAAAGTCGCGATGCAGGTTGGTGATGGACAGCCGGCCGTCCTCGGCCTGGTTGGCGGCCTCCAGCGCGGCGACCACGGCGGCGTTGTTGGCGGCATTGGGGATCAGGAACACATCGTCCTCGGCGCGCAGGTAGGCGATGAGGTCGTCGGTGACCGTGCCCTCGTTCGTCAGGGCCAGCGTGTACTGGGCGCTACCGGGCCCGATGCGGTGGAGGTCGTTGGAGAGGCACCGGTTGGCGAACTCCGCCGCCCCGGGGCCGCGAATTTCGGCCTTGCCGAGGTGGGAGACGTCAAAGAGGCCCACCGCCGTGCGGACCGCGGTGTGCTCGGCCACCACGCCGTCGTACTGCAACGGCATCAGCCAGCCGCCAAACTCGGCCATTTTGGCGCCGTGATCAACATGCCACTGGTGCAGCGGGCCGTGCAGAAGTTCCGCGGAATTTTCACTCATGGGTCAAACGCTACCCCAGCGCAGCCTTGCGCCCCATCCCCGTTCCGCCCGCAACGGCCCCCGGCGGAGACTACGATCGATACCAGTGCCACCATTCCCAACCACCACCACGTGAGGATTTGATTTCGTGACCGCAACCGAAAACATCACCTTTAATGTCATCTCCGCGGACTTGAAAAAGGTCTCCGCCGATGCCCTCGTCATCGGCATCGGCAAGGGCACCGACGGCCCCGTCATTCTCGACTCCCCCCTGTCCGCCTCGGCCGTGAATTCGCTCAAGGCGTCCCTGACGGCCCTGGGCGTCACGGGCGCCGCCGACGAGCTGGTGCGCCTGCCCGGCCTGCCCGACACCGGCGCCAAGGTCCTGGTGTTGGCCGGCGTCGGCAAGCTCTCGGGGACGGAAATCACCGAAGAGTCCCTGCGCCGGGCCACCGGCTCCGCCATCCGCCAGCTTGCCGGCCTTGCGCATGTTGTGCTGGCCCTGCCGACGACGGCGGTCACCCAGGTTTCGGCCATCGCCGAAGGTGCCGCGCTGGGCGGCTACCAATACGCGAGCCTGCACACCAACCCCAACGGCCGCAAGGCCCCGGTGCAAAAGGTCACCATCTACTCGGCACTGGCCAAGGACCCGGCCCTGGCCGCCGCCCTGCTGCGCGCGTCCGTCGTCGCCCGGGCCGTCAACGCCACCCGCACCCTCGTCAACGAGCCGCCGAGCCGGCTCTACCCGGCCACCTTTGCCGACGCCGCCAAGGATCTGGCCAAGGGCCTGCCGGTCAAGGTGACCGTCATGGATGAAAAGCGCCTGCTCAAGGACGGCTACGGGGGCATCATGGGCGTCGGCCAGGGCTCCTCGCGCCCACCGCGCCTGGTCAAGGTCGAATACAAGGCGGACAAGGCCGTGGCCGACCTCGCCCTGGTCGGCAAGGGCATCACCTTCGACAGCGGCGGCATCTCGATCAAGCCCGGGGCCGGCATGATCACCATGAAGTGCGACATGGCCGGCGCCGCGGCGGTGCTGAACACCGTGCTGGCCGTGGCCGGGCTGGGCCTTCCCGTCAACGTCACCGCCTGGCTGTGCATTGCCGAGAACATGCCCTCCGGCACGGCCATCCGGCCCTCCGACGTGCTGACGATGTTTGGCGGCAAGACCGTCGAGGTGCTCAACACCGACGCCGAGGGCCGCCTGGTCATGGCCGACGGCCTGGTCGCGGCATCGGCGGAACAACCAGACGTGATCATCGACGTCGCCACCCTCACCGGCGCCCAGGTGATGGCCCTGGGCCACCGCACCGCCGGGGTCATGGGCGACGACGGCGTCGTCGCCGCGCTCAAGGCCGCCGCCGACCGCTCCGGCGAGCTCATCTGGCCGATGCCGCTGCCGGAGGAGCTGCGCCCCTCCCTGGACTCCCCCGTCGCCGACATGGCGAACATTGGGGAACGAATGGGCGGCATGATGACCGCCGCGGTGTTCTTGCAGGAGTTCATCGGCAAGGACGACGACGGGGAAACCATCCCCTGGGCGCACCTGGACATCGCCGGGCCGGCCTTCAACGAGGGCAGCCCGTACGGCTACACCCCCAAGCAGGGCACGGGCATGGCCGTGCGCACCCTGGTGGCGTATGTGGAGGATGTGGTGGCGCGCAGCCGCTGATCCGTCCGCCGTGATCTTTCCCATAGTGAATATGACCACAATGGGCTTTACTGTGACCGGCGGCTGGTGGAGCATGGAACAACTGACCTATAAGGTGAATGCTGAAAGTATTTGTCCTTGACGCAGGAAGGCGCCGTCCCGCTTCAGGGGGCGCGGTCCTGCGAACAATTGATGAGATGGCGCGCGGATTCGCGCGCCACCCGAACGCGAGGGAGCGTCTAAGTGGCCGAACAGGCAGCTGGACAAGAATTCGACATCCTGATTCTCGGTGGCGGCAGCGGCGGGTATGCCGCGGCCCTGCGGTCCATCCAGTTGGGAATGACCGTGGGACTGGTGGAGAAGAACAAGTTGGGCGGCACCTGCCTGCACAACGGCTGCATCCCCACCAAGGCCCTGCTGCACGCCGCAGAGGTTGCCGACCATGCCCGCGAAGGCGCCAAGGTTGGTGTCAACGTGGAGCTGACGGGCATCGACATGAACGCCGTCAATGCGTACAAGGACGGCATCGTCGCCGGCAAGTACAAGGGCCTGCAGGGGCTCATCAAGGGCAAGGGCATCACCGTCATCGAGGGCGAGGGCAAGCTCACCGCCGCCAACACCGTCACGGTCAACGGGGTGAACTACACGGGCAAGAACATCGTGCTGGCCACGGGCTCCTACTCGCGCAGCCTGCCCGGCCTGGAAATCGGCGGCAAGGTCATCACCTCCGACGAGGCCCTGACCATGGACTACCTGCCCAAGAGCGTGATCGTCCTGGGCGGCGGCGTCATCGGCGTCGAATTTGCCTCCGTCTGGAAGTCCTTCGGCGTGGACGTCACCATCGTGGAGGGCCTGCCGTCACTGGTCCCCAACGAGGACGCCGCCATCATCAAGGTCCTGGAGCGGACCTTCCGCAAGCGCGGCATCAAGTTCAACACCGGCACCTTCTTCCAGGGCGTGGAACAGGGCGCCGACGGCGTGAAGGCCACCCTGGTCGACGGCAAGACCTTCGAGGCGGACCTCATGCTCGTCGCCGTGGGCCGCGGACCGTCCACCGCCGGGCTGGGATTTGAGGAAGCCGGCGTCACCATCGACCGCGGCTTCGTCATCACCAACGAGCGCCTCCACACCGGGGTCGGCAACATCTACGCCGTCGGCGACATCGTCCCCGGCGTCCAGCTGGCCCACCGCGGCTTCCAGCAGGGGATTTTCGTGGCCGAGGAAATTGCGGGCCTGAACCCGGTCGTGGTCCAGGACATCAACGTCCCCAAGGTCACCTTCTGCGACCCCGAGATCGCCTCCGTCGGCCTGAATGAAAAGCAGGCCAAGGAAAAATTCGGCGACGCCAATGTGGAAAGCACCGAATACAACCTGGCCGGAAACGGCAAGAGCGCCATCCTGGGCACCGGGGGCATCATCAAGTTCGTCCGCGAAAAGGACGGCCCCGTGGTCGGCGTCCACATGATCGGCACCCGTGTGGGTGAGCAGATCGGCGAGGCGCAGTTGATCGTGAACTGGGAAGCCTATCCGGAGGATGTGGCCGGCCTAATCCATGCCCACCCCACGCAAAACGAGGCACTGGGAGAGGCGGCCATGGCCCTGGCCGGCCGCCCGCTCCACGGCTAGCACCGCTCTCCTTAGTGCACCCGGCGCCCGCGCCGGGTGCACTAAGCTCAAATGAACATCTCATTATTTTATTAACACTCATGAATTTCATGTCTGGTGCACAGATATGCACTGCACAAAAAGGAGAACGGGGACGAAATGTCTGAATCCGTGAACTTGCCCGCCTTGGGTGAAAGCGTCACCGAAGGTACCGTCACGCGATGGCTCAAGCAGGTCGGCGATCGAGTGGAAGTCGACGAGCCCCTGCTGGAGGTGTCCACCGACAAGGTCGACACCGAAATCCCGTCGCCGTTTGCCGGCATCCTTGAGGAGATTCTCGTCGCCGAAGACGAGACCGCCGAAGTCGGCGCCACCCTGGCCCGCATTGGCTCCGGCGATGGCGCCGCAGCCCCCGCGGCCGAGACCGCCCAGGCGCCCTCCGAGACCGCCGCGGCACCCGAGCCCGCTTCTCCCGCCGCCGAGGCACCCGCCGCCGAGCCAGCTCCCGCCGCCGAGGCCCCTGCCGCCTCCGGCGATTCCTTTGAGGTCAAGCTCCCCGCCCTGGGCGAAAGCGTCACCGAGGGAACCGTCACCCGCTGGCTGAAGGCCGTCGGTGACTCGGTTGCCGTGGATGAGCCCCTGCTGGAGGTTTCCACGGACAAGGTCGACACCGAGATCCCGTCCCCCGTGGCCGGCACCTTGCTGGAGATCCGCGTTCCCGAGGACGAAACCGCCGAAGTGGGCGGGGTCCTGGCCGTGATCGGCTCCGGCGCCCCCGCCGCCCCGGCGGCACCCGCCGCCCCGGCCGAGACTCCGGCAGCCGCCCCGGCGGCGCCCGTCGAAACCCCGGCCGCCGCACCGGCCGCCCCGGCCGCACCCGTAGAGACGAAGGCGGCCGCGCCCGTCGAGACGAAGGCAGCCGCGCCCGCGCCCGCGGCCCCGGCGCAGGCACCGTCCGTACCAGCCACCGGCGCCGAGTCCAATTACGTCACCCCGCTGGTGCGCAAGCTTGCCAACCAGCAGGGCGTTGACATCTCCGCCGTCACGGGCACCGGTGTTGGCGGACGTGTCCGCAAGCAGGACGTCCTGGCCGCCGCGGAGGCGCGGAAGGCCGCGACAGCGCCGGCCGCCAGCGCTGCTGCCGGAACTCCGGCGCGGGCAGCCGCCGCCGTCGTGCCTTCCTCCCTGCGCGGCACCACGGTCAAGGCGCCCCGGATCCGCCAGGTGATCGCCCGCCGCATGCGCGAATCACTGGACCTCTCCACGCAGCTGACGCAGGTGCACGAGGTTGACATGACGCGCATCGTGAAGCTGCGCAACCAGGCCAAGGGAGCCTTCCAGGCCACCAACGGCACCAAGTTGACGTTCCTGCCGTTCATTGCCAAGGCCGTGACGGAGGCGCTCAAGCAGCACCCCAAGGTCAACGGCGAGTACAACGAGGAAACCCAGGAGATCACCTACCACAACGCCGAGCACCTGGCGATCGCGGTGGACACCGACAAGGGCCTGCTGGTCCCGGTCATCTCCAACGCCGGAGACCTGAACCTGGCCGGCCTCGCCGGACGGATCGCCGACGTTGCCGCCCGCACCCGCAGCGGCAAGATTGGACCGGACGAGCTCTCCGGCGGCACGTTCTCGATCACGAACATTGGTTCGGTGGGCGCGCTGTTCGACACCCCGATCATCAACCAGCCCAACGTGGCCATCCTGGGCACCGGCGCGATCGTCAAGCGCGCCATGGTGGTTGCCGACGCCGACGGCGATGACACCATCGCCATCCGCCACATGATGTACCTGTGCCTGACGTACGACCACCGCCTGGTGGACGGCGCGGACGCCGGCCGCTTCCTGCAGACCTTGAAGGCCCGGCTCGAAGAGGGCGCGTTCGAGGCCGACCTCGGACTGTAGTTTCCGCCAGCACCGCGTCAATGGGTTGCCTTCCGCACGGGAAGGCAACCCATTGTTGTTTATTGACACTTTGTCGCTAAACTACGGGTATGACTATTGTTACGAGCATCCTGGTTTTCCTGCACGTCCTTGGGGCGGCGGCAATCGTTGGCGGCTGGTTCGCCACCTTCAAGAAGCCAACCGTCCTGCCCGTCCAGCTCTATGGTGCGATCGCCCAGCTGGTGACCGGGCTGGCCCTGGTGGGCCTCGCTGAGGCGGGGACGGATCCGGTGAACCACGCCAAGGTCGCCGTCAAGCTCGTCATTGCCGTCGCCGTCCTCGTCCCGGCCATCATCGGCTACCGCAAGGCCAAGGCCGGCGGCGACGTTTCCACCGGCCTGGCCCACGCCGTCGGCGGCATGGCGCTGGTCAACATTGGCGTGGCGACCCTCTGGAACTAACACCGGCACCACAAAGCGTGAACGTCCGGGCCGTGTAGTGCAGCTCACACACGTAGTCCCGCCCGCGGCGCCGGTTCGGCATAGGGTGGGAGGGGGCGCCGCCACGGCGACATCCCCTCCCACCCTATGAAAACATCATCATCAATCAAGGAGTGCACATGGCTACGACTCGCAACGCCCACGCCGGCTGGATCGGCGACCTTCCGACAGGTGCCGGACAGGTTTCGCTGGACAGCTCGGGACTGGGCACCTTCGACGTCTCCTGGCGGGCCCGTACCGAGGCTGCCGAGGGCAAGACGAGCCCGGAAGAGCTGATCGCCGCCGCACACTCGGCCTGCTTCGCCATGGCGTTCAGCCACGCCCTCAGCGCGGAAGGCAAGGCCGCCGACTACGTCAACACCTCGGCAGCCGTCACGTTCCAGCCTGGCGAAGGCATCACCGGCAGCCACCTGACGCTCCATGCCAGGATTCCGGGCCTGAGCCAGGAGGAATTCGCCCGCATCGCGGAAGGCGCCAAGGCCGGCTGCCCCGTCTCGGCCGCCCTCGCGGGCGTTGCGATCACCCTGGACGCGACCCTCGACGCGTAGTCCCGTTGCGCCATCCCGGCCCGCACCGGAAGCAGATGAAACCGCCTCTCGGCGAATTCTCCCGCTTCCGGTGCGGGCCGAAGGTGTTTAAGGGCGCGGCGGCAGCTTGGCCGGGGCGACGCTGCGGTAGCCGTCCAGCTCCGGTGCGTGCACCGTGGGGATCTCCTGCTGCATCTCCAGCAGCACCCCCAGGGCCGCCTCCAGCTGGGGATCGTTGCCGGCCACATAGTCGTGCGGCGCGTACGGGACCGTGATGTCCGGGTCCACACCGTGGTTTTCCACGTGGAAGCCCTGCCCGTCGCGGAACCAGAAGGCGTAGCGCGGCTGGGTCACACCCGTGCCGTCGGCGAGCTTGAACCTGCCGTCGATGCCGACCACCCCGCCCCAGGTCCGCATGCCGATGACCGGGCCGATCCCGCGCAGCTTGGCCACGGCGGTGATGATGTCCCCGTCGGAGCCGGCAAACTCGTCGGCGAGGATCACCACGGGGCCGCGCGGCGACTGGGCCGGGTAGATCTGCGGCCCGTGTCCGCGGGAGACGCTCCACGCGTCCATGCGCCGGCTGATGACCTCGGCCACCAGCTGCGAGGTGTGGCCGCCGCGGTTGCGCCGCACATCCACCACCAGGGCGTCCGCGGCGGTCTCGGTGTCAAGGTCGCGGTGCAGCTGCGCCCAGCCGCGCGGCATCATGTCCGGAATGTGCAGGTAGCCGAACGCCCCATGGGAAGCCTTGCGCACCAGGGCGCGGTTGGCGGCCACCCACTGCTGGTAGCGCAGCCGTTCCTCGCTCTTCAGGGGCACGACGGCGACCCTGCGCCGCGCGGGCATCTCCCCCGCGGTGCCGGGCCGGCTGCGCAGGGTCAGCTCCACGACCTTGCCCGCCGTGCCGGCCAACAGTGCCTCCGGGCCCTCCGCCGGGACGGGGACGGCGTTGATGGCCTCCAGAACGTCGCCGGGGCGGGCGGCGACGCCGGGTGCTTCAAGCGGGGAGAACGCCTGGGGATCGGAGGACTCCCCCGCCAGGATGCCGGCGATGATCCAGCCGTCGGCCGTGTGTTCGAAGGTGGCGCCCAGGTGGCCCTGCGCGCCGGCGCAGTCCTCGAGAATCGGTGCTGGGTCCACGTAGGCGTGGGAGGTGCCCAGTTCTCCGTGCATTTCCCAGAGCAGGTCCACGAGGTCGTCGTGGCTGCCGAGCCGTTCCACGATGGGCCGGTAGCGCGCATGCACGCCGGGCCAGTCGGTGCCGGCCATGTCCGGGGTGTAGTAGAAGTCCCGTTGCAGCCGCCAGGCCTCGTCAAAGGCCTGGCCCCATACCTTGACGGGGTCAAGCCTGAGGGTGATCCTCTCAAGGTCAATGTCCGTGTGGTCGCCGGCATCCTCCGGGGCCGCGGCCGGCGTGGCCGCCACCGGGACCAGGCGGACGTGCTCGCCGTGGACGGTCACGATGCACTTGCCGTCGCCGCTGACCCTGAAGTCGCTGAGTTCCTCCACGATGCACGTGGTCTTGGCGTCGGCAAACGTGAAGCGGTCCAGGCGGGCCGCGGCGGGCTTGTCGGTGACCGTGGCCAGGCCGTCGCCGGTGGCCCCGGCGGCCCCGTCCACCTGCCAGAGCAGCCCGCCGTCAATGGCGCTCAACCTCGTGTAGCGGTCCTGCGCGACCGGGACGGCGATGATCCGCGCGGCCAGTCCCTCCGGATCCACCACGACGGGGGCCGGCGGCCGGTCCGTGGCAGTGTCCGTGACCGTGCCATTGTCTGCGTTTTTCCGCGGCGCGCCGTCCGGCTCGGGGCCGAAGGGCGACGGCGTGGTGGCCGCCAGCGCGATCAGGTAGGGCTTGGCGGAGACCGGGAAGCTCAAGTCAAAGGAATGTGTGTCATACACCGGGTCAAAGCTGCGCCGCGAGAGGAAGGCCACGAATTTTCCGTCGGGGGTGAAGTCCGCGCTGAAATCGGCGAACCGGCCGTCGGTCAGGTCGATGATGTCCGGCCGGCCGGCGCCGCTCCCCTGGTCGGCCGGCGTGCCGCCGGCCCGGGCCAGCCGGATTTTCGAGTGCTGCTCGTCGGGGGCCAGCGGCTCGGTCCACAGCAGCCACGCGGAGTCGTGGCTGAAGGCCAGTTCCTCCACCGCCCCGGCCGAGGTTTGGGCCAGCAGCGTCATCTCCCCCGTTTTCACCTCGACCAGCAGCACCTCGCCAAATTCGGTGCCGACGGCAATCCTGGTGCCGTCCGGGCTGGCCACGGCCTCCGCCGCCCGGGTGCGGGCGGGGAATTCCAGCCGGCGCACCTGCCGCTCGTCGGGCTCACCGGGGGCACGCTCGGGCGAGGTTGAGGTGCCGGTTCCCGCGCCCTCGGCGGTGGTGCCGTCGGCCGGGGCGGCGGCGCCGCCCGCCTGGCCCGCCGCGGGCCTCGCCGGCCCGGATTCGTCCACCCCGGAGGCGGGCGGAACGGAGGCGGGTGGAACCGTGACGTGGAAGGTCTCGACGTTGACGGCCTGCGCCGAGACGGGCCGGGGCAGCTGGCCCTCGCCGGGCTCCGGCGCGTCGGCCGCCGCCTCACTCGCGCCGCCGGGAACGGCTCCGGAGGGCTGGCCGGGGGCCGGGGAACCGGGCGCCGTGCCGGCGGCATCGGGTGCCGGGGACGGCTCAAACATGGCCCGAATGTACAGGGCCTCCTCGCCGCCGTCGTCGGCGATGTAGAAGACGTGCCGATCATCCAGCGGCCGGGCCAGCCGGGCCCGCACGCCGGGGTCGGCGGCCACCACACGCGCCGGCCCGCCCTGGTGGGTCAGCCAGTGGACGGTGCCGTGGGATTCCACCACGCTGGCGCGGCCGTCCCGGTTCGGCGCCACCTCATGGAGATGCTCGGCAACCCTCAGGGGGTGCGGCCGGCGCTGGGAGGAAACGGAGCCCAGTGTGATGTCCAATTGGACGGCCTCGGAGTCCAGGGTCTCGAGCATAAAGAGGTTGCCGGCGGACTCAAACACGATCCGGGCACCATCCGTGGCGGCGTGCCGCACGTAAAAGCCCTCAAAGTCGGTGTGCCGGCGCAACCCGGTGCCGTCCGGCAGCACGGAGTACAGGTTGCCGTGGCCCTCGTGGTCGGAGAGGAATGCGATCCGCCCGGACACCCACATCGGATCGCACAGGTTGCCGTCCAGCTCGCGGGCCAGCCGGGTGAAGTCACCGGAGCCGTCGCCGTCGATCCACAGCTTGCCGGCGGTCCCGCCGCGGTAGCGCTTCCAGGCGGCGGGTTCGCGGGAGAGCACGGAGGAGACGACCAGGGGGCGCTCGTCCCCCACCTCCGGGCCGAACGCGATGCTGTCCAGCGGGCCGTAGGGCAGGCGCCGGCGTCCTCCGTCCGCCAGGGTGAGCGCGTAGGCCCATGTGAGCCGGGAGTCCGGTTCCTCGAAGGCGCTGGTGACCAGGACCTCGCCGGCGGCGGTGAACCCCTTCACCTTGGTGCCGGCGTGCCCCCAGTGGGTCAGCTGCGTCAGCTCGCCGCCGTCGACGGGTGCGCTCACGACCTCGGGGGCCTCGCCCCGGGTGACCGTCCACACCAGGGCCGACCCGTCCGGGGTGAACCGTGGGTTCCGTGGCGGGGACTGCTGGGCCGAGACGCGCCAGGCGCGGCCGCCGGCCAGCGGGGCCACCCAAACATCGTCCTCCGCCACGAATGTGACCAGATCATTGTGCACGTGTGGATACCGAAAATAGCGTGAGGAGGTCATTTACGTATCTTAGCCACAGCGCCCCGTTTGTCCGGCGAAGCCAGCCGCACGACATTCGCGGTGCCGGGGCGGCGGGCGGGGCAAGTCAGGCGGCGGGAAGCACTTGCTGGATCACCCACCGGGAGTTGACCCTGACCAGCAGGAAGCGCAGTTCCTGCCGCTGGGCGCGGGCGTATTCGCGCACCACCGCGCCGGCCGCGTCCTGCTCCGCAAAGGGGCCGGTGGTGACGGTGGCGGCCACGGTGGCCGTGGCCTCCGGTTCCTCGGAGCCGGCCGCGAGCAACTTCACGGCGGCGGCGGCCGGTGCAACGGTCGTCTCCAATCCGGTGTAGCTGTGGTTGGCCCGCTCCAGCGCCCGGACAATCGTCCGGTCCGCCTGCATGGCGGGGGAACCGGCCGCGTTCACGGCCTCCAGGAGAACCTGGTCCCGGCTCGAGAGCGCATAGGTGCGCACCCACGCCAGCGCCGCCAGCGCCGCCGCCGGATCCCGGGACAGCAGGGAGTCCCGGATGCCGGGCGGGACCTTGGCGGCCACCGCGCCCAGGGTCGACCAGGCCGGGCCCGCCCGCCCGGGCACGGGCGTGCCGGTACCGGGCGTGCCGGTAACAGGAGTGCCGGATACCGTGGGCGTGCCCGTGGGCGGTTCCACGGGCTGCCCGGCGGCGAACCGCACCCCTACCACCGCGCCCGCCGCCACGACGGCAACTGCCGCGGCAACGGCCGCGGCAACGGCCACGGCACCCGGGCGCCGCCGCCACCGTCGCAGCCGGCGGTTGGGGCGGAGCTCCCGCCGCGTCAACAGCTCCGGGATCACGCTCGGATGCACCGACTGGGCCAGTCCCACGGGCTCGGCGGGGGCGCTGCGGAAGACCGCCCGGGCGAGCTCGGCCGCCGTCGGGCGCTCGAGCGCATTTTCATTCAGGCCGGCTTCCAACGCCGCCGTCAGTTCGCCCGGGACGCCGGGGACGAACATGCCCAGCGGCATCCGTTCCCGGGTGGCCGGCGGCGGCGAGCCGGTCAGCGCGTACCAGCCCACGGCCGCCATCGCATAGACGTCGGAGGCGGAGCCGGGGCCGGCATCCAGCCGGCAGCTGAACCCGGGGGTGCCGCCGCCGTCGTCCCGCTGGCCGACGATCCGGCCCAGGCCAAGGTCGGCCAGCACCGGTTTCCCCTGTGCGGTGAGCAGGACATTGCCGGGGGAAACATCCCCGTGGCTCACGCCGCGCCCGTGCAGGAAGGACAGCACCTGGCCCAGCGGGGTCAGCACCGTGACGACCTCCCCCACGGACAGCGGCCCGCGGGCGGCCACAATTTCTTGCACCGAACCACCGGCGGCGTAGTCCATGATGAGCGCCAGGCCGCCGGCAAACGGGTCCGCGGGCGAATCGGGCTCCGGCCCGGGCAGGGGCACCAGGTCATGGACGGCCACCAGGTGCTCATGGCCGAGCTGGGACAGCGCCCGCCATTCCCGTGTGATCTCGCTCTCGTTGGCGCGGTGCGCGGCGCCCCCGCCCGCCCGGACCTGCGACCGGCGCGGGCCGACGCACTTGGCCGCCAACGGGGCCCCGCCGTCGCGGGCCTCCACCAGCCACACCTCGCCGGTGGCGCCCGCGCCCAGCCAGCGCACCACGTCGTAGCCGGGGATGGTGGGTGGCTGCCCGCCCCGGCGGCATTCCCTGTCACCGTCCATACTCCAGTGATAGTCCACTTTCGCGTATGGTGCCCGGAGTTATCCACAGGCCGGCGCGCTTTTCGGATTTAGGCGAAGTTCCATCATCCTCTAAAGTGGCTACATGAGTGTTGAGTTCCTAGAGGTCGGATTTGCCCCGGATTTTGTCGACTACAACGGCGCATGGGATCAGCAACGCCAAGTGCACGACGCCGTCGTCGCCGGCACGTCGGGGAATACCGTGCTGTTGCTTGAGCATGCCGCCGTCTATACGGCCGGCAAACGCACCGAAGATCACGAACGTCCCTTCGACGGCACCCCCGTGGTGGCCGTGGATCGCGGCGGCAAGCTGACGTGGCACGGCCCCGGCCAGCTGGTGGTCTACCCCATCGTCCGGCTCAAGGACGCCCACGGCATTCGCGAGTACGTCACCACGCTCGAGGAAATCATCATTGAGACCCTGGGCCGGTTCGGCGTCGCCGGCGTCCGGGTCAAGGGCCGGGCCGGCATTTGGCTGCTGGCCGACGAAAAAGGCCCGGACCGCAAGGTCGCGGCCATCGGCATCCGTGTCCACGATGGCGTGACGATGCACGGGATCGCCATCAATGCCAACAACGACCTCAACCCCTATGCGCAGATCATCGCGTGCGGGATCCAGGACGCCGGGACCACCTCGATCGCGGCCGAGACCGGCAAAGACGTCGGTCCCACGGATTTGGTCCCCGTTCTCGTGGAGGCGGCGCGCCGCCTGCTCACCCCGATCATCACGGACTTTCACCCCGACCTAGCAACAACCGGTGACGCGGCCGCGCCGCGCCTGGTAGAAGGAGCATCACTGTGACTTTGGCACCCGAGGGACGCAAGATGCTGCGCATCGAACAGCGGAACGCCGCYGTCCCCGTAGAGCGCAAGCCCGACTGGATGAAGGCCAAAGTGGAGATGGGGACCGAATACATCGCCATGAAGAACCTGGTCAAGAGCCAGGGGCTGCACACCGTATGCGAGG
Source organism: Specibacter sp. RAF43 (assembly GCF_052114065.1). Taxonomy (NCBI): domain Bacteria; kingdom Bacillati; phylum Actinomycetota; class Actinomycetes; order Micrococcales; family Micrococcaceae; genus Specibacter; species Specibacter sp. RAF43. The sequence goes on from NZ_JBFREA010000009.1 coordinate 53,512, forward strand.
AAGCCGGCTGCCCGAACATCTTCGAGTGCTGGGAGGATCGTGAGGCCACGTTCCTGATTGGCGGCTCCGCCTGCACCCGCCGCTGCGACTTCTGCCAGATCGACACCGGCAAGCCCTCCCCCATTGACATGTTCGAGCCCACCAAGGTGGCCCAGTCCGTGGTGCAGATGAACCTGCGCTACGCGACCGTCACCGGCGTGACCCGGGACGACCTCGCCGACGAGGGCGTGTGGCTGTACGCCGAGACGGTGCGCAAGATCCACGAACTCAACCCGAACACCGGCGTCGAGCTGCTCATCCCGGACTTTTCCGGCAAGCCAGAGTACATCTCGGCGATCTGCGAGTCCGCCCCCGAGGTGTTCGCGCACAACGTCGAGACCGTCCCGCGGATCTTCAAGCACATCCGCCCCGCCTTCCGCTACGACCGCTCCCTCGACGTGCTCACGCAGGGCCGCGATGCCGGCATGGTCACCAAGTCCAACCTGATCCTGGGCATGGGCGAGACCCGTGAGGAAGTCTCCCAGGCCCTCAAGGACCTGCACGACGCCGGCACCGACCTGATCACGATCACCCAGTACCTGCGCCCCACCGAACGCCACCTGCCCGTGGATCGCTGGGTCAAGCCGCAGGAGTTCTTGGAATTGTCCCAGGAGGCGGAGGAAATCGGTTTCCTGGGCGTCATGAGCGGGCCGCTGGTGCGCTCCTCCTACCGTGCGGGGCGCCTGTGGGCGACGGCCATGCGCAAGAAGGGCCGCGACATCCCCGAACACCTCGCCCACATTGCCGAGGGCATCGAGGATTCCGGGCACACCCGCCAGGAAGCCGCCTCGCTCATCGCGGCGCAGTAGGCCCCCGGCACGATCATCCCGCCCGACACCCGCTAGAATTGATGTACTATGGCCAAATCCCCTGACTCCGCACACACCGCCGCTGACAAGCCCAAGCGTTCATTGTTCTCCCGCCGCCCCAAGGACGGGGCGGCGAAGAAGGCCAAGAAGCCGGGCCGTCTCAAGCAGATGGTGGACATCTACAAGATGACCCGCCGCCACGACCCGAACGTGACGTGGCTGATGCTGGGCGCGTTCCTGGGCGCGATTGCGCTCTGCCTTGGCTTGGGCTTTGCGTTCAACAACTGGATTACGGGCCTGATGGTGGGCCTGCCGCTGGGTGTGCTGGGTGCCTTGCTGATCATGTCCCGCCGTGCCGAGCGCGCCGCCTACGCCCAGATTGAGGGCAAGCCCGGTGCGGCCGGGGCCGCGCTGAGCGCCCTGAAGAAGGGCTGGATCTTTGATGAGCAGCCCGCATCCGTCAATCCGCGCACCCAGGACGTGGTGTTCCGCGCCATCGGCAAGCCCGGCGTGGTGCTGATCACCGAGGGCCCGTCCACCCGGGTCAGGGGCCTGGTTGATGCGGAACGACGCCGGTTGTCGCGCATCCTGCCCAATGTCACCGTCACTGTCATCGAGACCGGCCGCGGCGAGGGCCAGGTGCCGATCGCCAAGGTCACCAAGACCATGAACAAGCTCAAGGGCGAGTTGACCAAGGTTGAGGTCAGCGCCGTCAACAAGCGCATCTCCTCGATGGGCAACAAGCTGCCGATCCCCAAGGGCATCGACCCCTTCAAGGCCCGCCCCGACCACAAGGCCGCGCGCGGCCGCTAGAGGCAGTCATGACGGGAAGGGCCCGGCGGGAATTCCCGCCGGGCCCTTCCCGTCTTGTTCGGTTTCTGTACGGCACGGCACGGCACGGCACGGCGCCGTCCCGGCGCCTTAGCGCCGCACCAGGATCGTTCCCATGGCCTTGTCGTGCAGGCCGCGCTGGTCGGCGTCGGCGATGATCGCCGGGATGACCAGGCACAAGAGCACGGCGCGAACGACGCCCCCGAGCAGGCCGGGCGTGCCGCCGTCGAGCCGTTGGACCGCAAGGCCCATGACCCGGTGGCCGATGCTGTACCCCAGCGTGCCCACCAGCACCATTTGCTCCACGGCGAAAATGGCCAGGATGGCGGTGGAATTGGCCTGGAAAAAGGCGGCGGCGATGAGGTAGCACAGGGCCCAGTCGATGCAGATGGCCAGGATCCGCCGGCCCGCCCGGGCCATGGAACCGCGCCCGGATTCGGGCAGGCCCAAACGCTCGCCCGGGTATTTGGATATATTGGATGTGTCCGGGCCGCTGAGCCAGGACCCGATGTCTTTACGATTGACCACGACTCAAGCCTACCGGTGCGCCACAAATGTCCACCGCCCGGGGGTGGTTGGGGGCCGTTGTAACGTGCCGGAAACATTTCCGACACCCTTGAGTAATGGCGTCGACATAGCCTTGTGTCAGTTGCTGATGCACCCATGGCCGTAAAAACCGGCCGAAACCCCATAGCGCCAAGGAGCATAGATGTTCAAGAACGCGGACGAAGTCCTCAAGTTCATCAAGGACGAAGATGTAAAGTTCGTCGATATCCGATTCACCGACCTGCCCGGCGTCCAGCAGCACTTCAATGTCCCCGCAAAGACGGTCGATGCGGACTTCTTCGTCAATGGCCAGTTGTTTGACGGCTCCTCCATCCGCGGCTTCCAGGGCATCGCAGAATCGGACATGCAGCTGATCCCGGATCCCAAGACGGCGTTCATTGACACGTTCCGGATCGAAAAGACGCTCGCGCTGAACTTCTCCATCGTGAACCCCCGCACGGGCGATCCCTACCACCGGGACCCGCGCGGCGTCGCCGAGAAGGCCGAGGCCTACCTGGCCTCCACCGGCATCGCCGACACCGCCTTCTTTGGCGCCGAGGCCGAATTCTTCGTCTTTGACAACGTCCAGTACGAGTCCTCCCCACAGGGCTCCTTCTACAAGATCGACTCCGAGGAGGCGAACTGGAACACGGGCCGGAAGGAAGAGGGCGGCAACCTCGGGTACAAGACCCCGGTCAAGGGCGGCTACTTCCCCGTGGCCCCGGTTGACCACCAGGCCGATCTGCGCGACTCCATGTGTGTTGAGTTGGACAACGCCGGCCTCGAGGTTGAGCGCTCCCACCACGAGGTGGGCGCCGCAGGCCAGGCGGAGATCAACTACAAGTTCAACACGCTGGTGCACGCGGCCGATGACCTCCAGAAGTTCAAGTACGTCATCAAGAACGCCGCCTGGGCCTGGGGCAAGTCCGTCACGTTCATGCCCAAGCCCGTCTTTGGCGACAACGGCTCGGGCATGCACTGCCACCAGTCGCTGTGGAGCAACGGCACCCCGCTCTTCTACGACGAGAAGGGCTATGCCGGCCTGTCCGACCTTGCCCGCTGGTACATCGGCGGCCTGCTCAAGCACTCCTCCGCCGTGCTGGCGTTCACCAACCCGACGGTCAACTCCTACCGCCGCCTGGTCAAGGGCTTCGAGGCTCCCGTGAACATGGTGTACTCGCAGGGCAACCGCTCCGCCGGCATCCGCATCCCGATCACCGGTTCCAACCCCAAGGCCAAGCGCCTGGAGTTCCGCGCCCCGGACCCGTCGTCCAACCCGTACCTGGCATTTTCGGCCCAGCTGATGGCCGGCCTGGACGGCATCAAGAACCGGATCGAACCCCCCGCCCCGATCGACAAGGACCTGTACGAGCTCCCCCCGGAAGAGGCCAAGGACATCCCCAAGGCCCCGGAGTCCCTCGAGGAGGCCCTCATCGCCCTGGAGAACGACAACGAGTTCCTCCAGGCCGGCGGCGTCTTCACGCAGGACTTGATCGACACGTGGATCGACTACAAGCGCGAGTACGAGATCAAGCCGCTGCAGCTGCGCCCGAACCCGTACGAGTTCGAGCTCTACTACGGCTGCTAGCCGCCACCCTGAAGTGGCACCTCACCACGCTGTTGCCAGGTGGTGAGGTGCCCCTTCAACGTTTCCCGTATTTCTTGTGCACGGCCTGCCTGCCCGTGCAACCAAACGGTGGCCCCGGCCATAAGCGCTGCCTACCCGCTCAAACGCTGTCGGGAAACAGCGCCTGAGCCGGTAGGCAGCGCTCAAGTGCGCCGGCAGCGTTCATGTGCAGCGTCCGCAGCCGCGCGTCTAGAAGATCGACCAGCCGGTGCGGGTGGTGAACTCGTCCAGGGCCGCAATGCCGGCCACGGAGTTGCCGCTGGGGCCCAGGGCGGGGCCCCACACCGTGATGGCACAGCGGCCGGGGACGATGGCCACGATGCCGCCACCCACGCCGCTCTTGCCCGGCAGGCCCACGCGGTAGGCGAACTCGCCGGCGGCATCGTAGGTGCCGCACGTGAGCATGACGGCGTTGACGCGCTTGCTTTGGTGGGGGGTGAGGAAGGGCGTGCCGCCGGAGGAGACCCCGTGCCGGGACAGGAACCGGGACGCCGTGGCCAAGTCCTCGCACGTCAACTCGAGGGCGCACTGGTCAAAGTAGTTCGCCAGGACCCGCTCCACCGGGTTTTCCAGGTTGCCGTAGCTGGCCAGCAGGTGTGCCATGGCCGAATTGCGGTGCCCGTGCTCGGCTTCGGAGGCGGCCACCGCGGAGTCGACGTCGATGGCCGGGTTGCCGGACTCCCGGCGCAGCAGTCCGCGAATCGACCCGGCGGCGTCGCCCGTCAGGGTGAGCAGGCGGTCGGTGACCACGATGGCTCCGGCGTTGATGAAGGGATTTCGCGGAATTCCGTGATCCGCCTCGAGTTGGAGCAGGGAGTTGAACGGCGTCCCGGACGGTTCGCGGAATACGCGCGCCCAGATGGAGTCGTAGTCGTAGGACATCACCAGGGCAAGGGAGAAAACCTTGGAAATGCTTTGGATGGAGAACGGCGTCCGCCAGTCCCCCGCCCCGTAGACCGGCCCGTCGGCCATGGCCACCGACATGCCAAAGGACTCCGGCGACACCCCGCCCAGGCTGGGGATATAGGACGCCACGGACCCCTGGCCCCGAAGCGGCGCAACGGCGTCGACGATCTCCTCCAGAATCCCCTGCATGTCCATTTTCGCGCCCCTCCGGATTGTGTACCGCCGCCGAGTACCCCTAGTCTGTTTCAGGTCCCCAGCAATATGGGCATTCCAAGTCCCGAAGGGAGCCGCTGCAGGGCCCTTCGAGCGCGGGCTCCGCGGGCCGGGCGGAGTCCGCGGCGGGCCTCGGCATGTCCTTCAACAATAGTGGGACCGACGCCGCACCGCGTTGGTCGGCCTCACAACGTCGCCACCGCAAAACTGTACGGGGTCACCAACGTTAGCCGTAAAACAGCCGGTCGAAAATGGCCCGCGCCCTCCGGGTCAGCCCCAGGTAGTCCTCCTCGAACAGTGCCGCGTGGCCGGGCTCGTAGCCGCACCAGCGGGCCACCGCCTCCAGGTCGCCACGCGCCGACGGGAGCACGTCCGAGGACTTCCCGGTCCACATGACGTTGGCATTGCGGATCTTTCCGGCCAGCCGCCACGCCGCCTCCAGGAGGTCGGCGTCGTCGGCCCCCACAAGCCCCGCCTCCCGGGCGGCATGAAGTGCCGGCAGGGTTGCGGTGGTGCGCAGGGCTGCGATGGCGTGCCCGTACTGGAGCTGCCACAGCTGGACCAGCCATTCGACGTCGCTGAGGCCCCCGCGCCCGAGTTTCACGTGCCGGGCGGGGTCGGCCCCGCGCGGCAGCCGCTCGGACTCCATGCGGGCCTTGATCCGCTTGATCTCGCGCAGCTCGGCCTCGGCAACGACCGCCGGATAGCGCACCGGGTCCACCATGGCGATGAAGTCGGCGGCCAGGTCGTCGCAGCCGGCCAGGGGCCGGGCCCGCAGCAGCGCCTGCGCCTCCCACGGCGAGGACCACCGCGCGTAGTATTCCCGGTACGCCTCCAGGGACCGCACGAGGGGCCCGTTCTTGCCCTCGGGGCGGAGGCCGGCGTCCACGCTGAGCACCCGTTCGGCCTGGATGGCCGGGCGGACCGGTTGGGTGAGCATGGCCGTGAGCTTGGCGACAATGGCCTTGGCCTGCTGCTGGGCCGGGGCGTCGTCCGCACCGGGGTCTCCCTCGACGGGCCGGTGCACAAACAGGACGTCGGCATCGGAGCCGTAGCCGATCTCGCGGCCGCCCTGCCGGCCCATCGCCACCACCAGCACCCTTGTCAGCGGGGGCTCACCGGCATATACGTCGGCCTCGGCCACCAGCAGCGCGCCCAACACGGTGGCCCGGTCGGCGTCGCTGAGGGCCGCCGAGACCTGGTCCTGGCTCAGCAGCCCGGAACAGTCCGCGATGGCAATGCGCAGGATCTCGCGCTGGCGGATCAGGCGGATCAGGCGGATCGCGTCCCCCGGTTCGGGGTGGCGGGACATCTTGGACTGGATCTCCTGCCACTGCGCCTCAAAGGACAGCGGGATGAGTTCCTTGTCGTTGCCAAACCACGCCGTGGCCTCGGGCGAGACCACCAGCAGGTCCGTCACCAGCCGCGAGCTGGAGAGCACGTGGCAGAGCCGTTCGGCGGCCGCCTGGTGGTCGCGCAGCATGCCCAGGTACCAGTGCGAGGTGCCCAGCGCCTCGCTCACCCGGCGGAAGGCGAGCAGCCCGGCGTCCGGGTCGACGCCGTCGGCCAGCCAGCCCAGCAGCACCGGCAGGAGCTGGCGCTGGAGCGCGGCGCGGCGGCTCACGCCGGCGGTCAGCGCCTCGATGTGGCGCTGCGCCCCCGCCGTGTCCCGGTAGCCCAGCGCGGCCAGCCTGGCCCGTGCCGCGTCCGTGGTGAGCGCCACGTCCTCCGCGCTCAGGTGCGCGGCCGTGACCAGGATGGGCCGGTAGAAGATCCTCTCGTGCAGCGTGCGGACCTGGCGCTTGACCTTGGCCCAATCCTCCAGCAGCGACTGCGCGCCGGGCCGCTTGAGGCTCAGCGGACCGGCCGCGGCGCGGGCCAGGGCGCGCAGCGCGGCGTCGGATTCGGGCATCAGGTGGGTCCGGCGCATCCGCACCAGCTGGATCCGGTGTTCCAGGACGCGCAGGTACCGGTAGGCCTCGTCCAAATGGGCGGCGTCCGTGCGCCCGATGTACCCGGCGCGCATCAGCGCGGCGATGGCCGCCGTGGTGGCCTTGACCCGGATCGATTCGTCATTTTTCGCGTGCACCAACTGCAGCAGTTGCACCGTGAACTCCACGTCGCGCAGCCCGCCCTTGCCCAGCTTGATCTGCCGGCCGGCCTCGGCGTCGGGAATGTTCACCGTCACCCGCCGGCGCATGGCCTGGACCGACTCCACAAAGCCCTCGCGCTCCGAGGACGACCAGATCAGCGGCGCGACCGCCCGCTCAAACCGCCCGCCCAGCTCCTGGTCGCCGGCGATGGCGCGCGCCTTGAGCAGGGCCTGAAACTCCCAGCTCTGCGCCCACCGGTCGTAGTAGCTCAAGTAGGACTCCAACGTGCGCACGAGCGGCCCGTCCTTGCCTTCGGGGCGCAGGTTTGCATCAACCTCCCACAGGCCCGGTTCCCGTTCGGGGGCGTAGATGGTTTGCGAAATCGCGGCGGCCAGCGCATTGCCGACGGTGACGGCATCCGCTCCGCCGCCGGAGGCCTGCGCACCGGCCGGGGCCTGGCCGTCGTGCTCGGCGATGACATACATGACGTCGACGTCGGAAACGTAGTTCAACTCCCCTGCCCCGCACTTGCCCATTCCGATGACGCTCAGCCGCACCCTGGCCACGGCCTCGGCGGACAGGGATTCGGCCACCTCCGCCCGGGCCACGGCCAGTGCCGCATCCAGGGCGGCGGCGGCCAGGTCGGCCAGCTCGGCACCCACCATCGGCATGACGTCCTGCGGCGAGGCGGCACACAGGTCACGGATGGCCAGCTCGGTCAGGTGCCGGCGGTACTGGGTGCGCAGCGCGACCCGCCCCTGTGTTCCGGTCAGCGCCGCCACGGGAGTGCTCGAGTCCGGGTCCGCACCCACCGCCGCCATCACCGAGGCCCGCAGCGCTGCGCCGTCGGCGGCGGCGGGCTCGGGCGAGGGGACGGCGTCGAGCACGTCAATATGCTCCGGATGCCGGATCAGGAATTCCGCCAGCGCCTCCGAGGCCCCCAACAGCCGGAACAACGCCTCGTTGGAGACCATGCCGCCGGTCTCCGGGTCCAGGACCGTCAGGCGGTCATGAACGCCCGGAACGGCGCTCAGCAGCCGGACGAGCGACTGCACGGCCAGATCGGGATCGTTGGCGACCTTCAGGGCGGCCAGCAGGTCACCCTGGTCAAGGTCGGCCAGTTCCGAAAAGCCCAGGAACCTTTCGCTTTCGGCCAGCTTGGAAAAGCCGTGGGTGATCAGGGTGCGGGTCAAGGAGCTCATGGAGTGGGTTAGAGCACCTCCAGATAGCGCTTGATCTCGTAGGGGGTCACCTGGAGCCGGTACTCCTGCCATTCGGCGCGCTTGTTGCGCAGGAAGTGCTCAAAGACCTGCTCGCCGAGAATCTCGGGCATAAGCTCGGATTCCTCCATCTGGCGCACCGCGTCATGCAGGCTCGACGGCAGCGGATCATGGCCCAGGGCGCGCCGTTCGGCACTGGTCAACGCCCCGATGTCCTCCACCGCGGCCGGCGGCAGCTCATACCCTTCCTCGATGCCCTTCAGGCCGGCACCAAGCAGGACCGCGTAGGCCAGGTACGGGTTGGCGGCCGAGTCGATGCCGCGGTATTCCAGCCGGGCGGCCTGCCCCTTGCCCGGCTTGTACAGCGGGACGCGCATCAGCGCCGAGCGGTTGTTGTGACCCCAGGACAGGTAGCTGGGCGCCTCGCCGCCGCCCCACAGCCGCTTGTAGGAGTTCACGAACTGGTTGGTGACGGCGGTGAATTCCGGGGCGTGGTGCAAGATGCCCGCCATGAACTGCCGTGCCGTCTTGGACAGCTGGAATTCGGCCCCCGGCTCGTGGAAGGCGTTGGTGTCGCCCTCAAACAAGGAAAAGTGCGTGTGCATGCCCGAGCCGGGATGGTCGGAGAACGGCTTGGGCATGAACGTAGCGTAGGTGCCCTGCATGATGGCCACCTCCCGGATGACCGTGCGAAACGTCATGATGTTATCCGCCGTCTGCAGGGCGTCGGCGTAGCGCAGGTCGATCTCGTTCTGGCCGGGTCCGCCCTCGTGGTGGCTGAATTCCACCGAAATTCCCACGTCCTCGAGCATGGTCACGGCGGTGCGGCGGAAGTCTTGGGCCACCCCTCCCGGAACGTGGTCAAAGTAGCCGGCCGCATCCACCGGGACCGGGATGCCGTCCGGGCCCGGCTCGGAGGACTTGAGCAGGTAAAACTCGATCTCCGGGTGCGTGTAGCAGGTGAACCCCATGTCGGCCGCCTTCGCCAGGGTGCGCTTGAGCACGTTGCGCGGATCCGCCGTGGACGGCTGGCCGTCGGGGGTGAGAATATCGCAAAACATGCGCGAGGTTTGCTCGGTCGTGCCCCGCCACGGCAGGATCTGGAAGGTGGCCGGGTCGGGCTGGGCGAGCATGTCGGACTCGAAGACGCGGGCCAGCCCCTCAATGGCGGAGCCGTCGAAGCCGAGCCCCTCCTCGAACGCGCCCTCCACTTCCGCCGGTGACAAGGCGACCGACTTCAGGCTGCCCACCACGTCCGTAAACCACAGCCGGACAAACCGGACATCGCGCTCTTCAATGGTGCGCAATACAAACTCTTGCTGACGGTCCACTTTCGGCCCTCGTTTCCCTTGACTTTCCGGCATCGAATTACCAGCGCCGCCCCACGGGCACTGCTGGTACAACAGCTGCGGTCCTTGCGTTGGCAGGCACAAGTCTGTCACCGGCTTGTTTCCGACAGATTAACGTCTCCCCGGCGCCGCGGGGCGCCTGCCGAGCCATGCAATCCTTACTCTACTAAGGACTACGTCCGTCATTTGCGCATTTGTCGCGGGACTCGTAATAAGCTCTTTCCATGGCCCCAACAAGCACTCCCGATTCGCCCGCGCCCGCCGACGCCGAGCCGGCCGAGCTGGCCGCCCCCTACGGCAGCGGATCCGCCGACCCGCACGGGCGTCCCACCCGGGCGCCCGGCACGTCCGGCCACCCCGGCGGGACGCCGGCCACGGCGGCCCGGGTCCGCACCCACCACCTGCAGGCCGCGAAGGTCAACGGGCAAAAGTTTGCGATGCTCACCGCCTATGACCAATACACCGCCCAAATCTTTGACGAGGCCGGGATCGAGGTGCTGCTCATCGGCGATTCCGCGTCCAACAACGTTTTGGGCAACGAGACGTCCCTGCCCATCACGCTGGATGAGATGATCATCTTCTCCCGCGCGGTGACGGCCGGGGCCAAGCACGCCCTGGTGGTCGCCGACCTGCCCTTCGGCAGCTACGAGGCCTCCCCCGAGCAGGCCATCGCCTCCTCCGTGCGGCTCATGAAGGAGGGGCTGGTGCACGCCGTGAAGATGGAGGGCGGCGCCTACTACGCCCCGACCGTCCGGGCGCTCACCCAGGCCGGCATCCCCGTCATGGCGCACATTGGCTTCACCCCGCAGAGCGAGCACCTGCTGGGCGGGTACCGGGTCCAGGGCCGCGGGGCAGCCTCGCAGGCCTTGATTGACGACGCCGTTGCCCTGGCCGAGGCGGGCGCGTTCTGTGTGCTGATGGAAATGGTCCCGGCGGCGACCGCGGCCGCCGTGGACGCGGCCGTGGCCGTTCCGACCATCGGCATCGGCGCCGGCAACGCCACCACGGGCCAGGTCCTGGTCTGGCAGGACATGGCGGGGCTGCGGCCCGGGAAAATGGCCCGGTTCGTCAAGCAATACGCCGATCTGCACGCCGTCCTCTCCGACGCCGCCAAGGCGTACGGGGACGAGGTACGCACCGGCGTCTTCCCCGGCCCGGAGCACACCTTCTAGGGAGCACCTTCCAGGGGCCTGCTCAGTCCTCGTCGAAGGAATCGGTGGCCTCGTTGTTCCGCTGCACCTGGGCGAGGGCCTGCTCGGCATCCGCCCGGGTTTCATATGGGCCCAGCAGCTGCCGCCAGTCCGACTGCGGGCCTTCCTCGACCTGGTGGGTCCTCACGTTGTACCAATACTGGACCATGGTTCCTCCCTCGACTTCCCATCAACAACCCACGCCGACGACGCCGTGGTGCCATCATAGGCGGACCCGGCGACACTTGGCGTGCGCAGCGGCCACCACCTGGAATTTTTCCCCGCCGGTTCTGACCATCCACCGCATTCAGCCAACGCAAATGCATTGCTTATAGGATGTTTCTATGTCTTCCCCCGCAACCACAGCCCCCATTGGAACACTGGTCCCCGGCACCATCAGCCCCCAGCTTCCCGTTCCCGCCAGCATTCCGCGCCCCGAATATGTGGGCAGGTCCGGTCCGGCCCCGTTCAAGGGCTCCGAGGTGAAGGACGCCGAGACGCTGGAGAAGATCCGCATCTCCGCCAAGATCGCCGCCCAGGCCATTGTGGAGGTCGGCAAGCACATCCGCCCCGGCGTCACCACGGACGAGCTGGATCGGGTCGGCCATGAGTTCCTGCTGGACCACCAGGCGTACCCGTCCACCCTGGGCTATCGCGGCTTCCCCAAGTCATTGTGCTCCTCGCTGAACGAGGTTATCTGCCACGGCATCCCGGACTCCACGGTGGTCCAGGACGGTGACATCATCAACATCGACATCACCGCCTACAAGAACGGCGTGCACGGGGACACGAACTGGACGTTCACGGTGGGCGAGGTGGACGAGGAATCGCGCCTGCTCGTGGAGCGGACGCAGGAATCCCTGGCCCGGGCCATCCGCGCCGTCGCCCCCGGCCGGCAAATCAACGTCATCGGCCGCACCATCGAGTCCTATGCGAAACGGTTCGGCTACGGCGTCGTGCGCGACTTCACCGGCCACGGCGTGGGTGAGGCCTTCCACACCGGGCTGATCATTCCGCACTATGACGCCGCTCCGGCCTACAACACGGTCATCGAGGAGGGCATGGTGTTTACCATCGAACCGATGCTGACCCTGGGCCGGATCGAATGGGACATGTGGGCGGACGACTGGACGGTCGTCACCAAGGACCGCAAGCGCACCGCCCAGTTCGAACACACCCTTGTCGTCACGGCCACCGGCGCCGAGGTATTGACCCTGCCGTAACGGTGCCGCCCGCACCCTCCGCAAGCACGTATCGACGTTTGGAGCCCCGCATGTCCAGAAAGCACTCGCACACCGATTCCGTCATCGGCATCGACATCGGCGGCACCGGCATCAAGGGCGGCATCGTCAGGCTCAAGGACGGAGAAATGGTCGGTGAGCGCTACCGGATCGACACCCCGCAGCCGTCCACGCCGCAGGCCGTCGCCACGGTGGTCAAGGCGATCGTGGACGAACTCATGACCCGCGAACATGCCCCCGCCGACGACGCCCCGGTGGGCATCACCTTCCCGGCCATCATTTCCCACGGCGTCGCCCGCTCCGCCGCCAATGTGGACAAGTCCTGGATCGACGCCGACGTGGACAAGATCTTCGGTGACGAGCTGGGCCGGGACGTCCAGGTCATGAACGACGCCGACGCCGCCGGCCTGGCCGAGGCCAGGTATGGCGCCGGGGAGGGTGTCAAGGGCACGGTACTGGTCATTACCCTGGGCACCGGCATCGGATCGGCCTTCATTCACGACGGCCGGCTCATCCCCAACGCGGAACTGGGCCATCTGGAAATTGACGGCTTCGACGCCGAATCCAAGGCCTCCGCCAGTGCCCGGGAACGCGACAACCTCAGCTGGGACGAGTACGCCGTCCGCCTCCAGCGCTACTTTGAGCACGTGGAATTCCTGTTCTCCCCCGAGCTGTTCATCATCGGCGGCGGGATTTCCAAGCGCAGCCAGGACTACCTGCCGCTGTTGAAGCTGCGCACCAAGATCGTCCCGGCCCAGTTGCAAAACAATGCCGGCATTGTTGGCGGCGCACTCCAGGCGGCCGTGCACTTCAAAATAACCAAGTGACACTCACGCGCCCCTGATTCAGGGGGTCGGGCCGCCCGTCGACGCCTGTTCGGCCGGATCCTTTTCCGCCACGAGAGGGGCGTGCCCGCTGCGGAGCTGCTCGATCGAGCGTTCAAAGTCTTCCAGGGATTCAAAGGCCTGGTACACGCTGGCGAAGCGCAGGTAGGCGACCTGGTCCAGGCGCTGCAATGGAGCCAGGATGGCCAGGCCGACCTCGTTGGAGTCGATTTCGGCCGCACCGCTGGCCCGGATGGACTCCTCGACCTCCTGGGCGAGCTTGGCGAGGTCGTCGTCGGTCACCGGACGCCCCTGGCAGGCCTTGCGAACTCCGCTGATGACCTTGCTGCGGCTGAAGGGTTCGGCCACGCCGGACCGTTTGGTCACGGACAGGCTGGCCGTCTCCACCGTGCTGAACCGGCGTCCGCATTCGGTGCACTGGCGGCGGCGGCGGATGGAGGAGCCGTCGTCGGACAGGCGGGAATCCACCACGCGGGAGTCGGGATTGCGGCAAAACGGGCAGTACATCCAGATCCCCTCCAGGCTAGTGGCTTTCCTTCAGTTTAGGGCTACATCTTGCGGAATTACAACCGCGTAATTACCACATGTAGTGGTTTGCGCGCAAGAGCCTCAGGCGAAGCGGATGGCGACGGCGTCCCCGTGGGCGGGCAGGCCCTCGGCGCGGGAGAGGGTCACCACGTGGTCTGCCACCTGGGACAGGGCCGCCTTGTCGTAATTGATGAGCTGGACGGCGCGCAGGAACGTGGTGACGTTCAGGCCGGAGGAAAACGCCGCCGTCCCGCTGGTGGGCAGCACGTGGTTGGATCCCGCGCAATAGTCCCCCAGGCTGACCGGGCTGTAGTCCCCCACGAAGATGGCCCCGGCGTTGGTGATGCGCGCGGCCACGGCGGCCGCGTTTTCGGTGACGACCTCCAGGTGCTCGGCCGCGTAGGCGTTGCACACGGCCACGCCCTGGTCGAGGTTGGCCACCAGGACCGTGCCGGACTGCGGGCCGGAGAGGGCGGTCCGGACGCGGTCGGTGTGCCGTGTCGTGGCCAGCTGCGCGGCCAGTTCGCGCTCCACGGCGTCGGCCAGCCGGGCCGAGGTGGTGACCAGGACCGAGGCGGCGTGGGGATCGTGTTCGGCCTGGCTGATGAGGTCGGCCGCCACGAAGACGGGGTTGGCGGTGTGATCGGCCAGCACGGCGATTTCCGTGGCGCCGGCCTCGGAATCGATCCCCACGACGCCCTTGACCAGGCGCTTGGCGGTGGCCACGAAGATGTTCCCGGGGCCGGTGACCACGTCGACGGGCTCGAGCAACTCGCCGTCGCCACGCCCGGTGGTGCCGGCGGCGACCCCGTACGCGAACGCGGCGATGGCCTGCGCGCCGCCCATGGCGTAGACCTCGCCAATGCCCAGCAGTGCGGCGGTCGCCAGGACGGTGGCGTCCGGCAGGCCGTTGTTGTCCTTTTGCGGCGGGGACGCCAGAGCCACGGAGCCCACCCCGGCCGCCAGGGCCGGGACAACGTTCATGATGACCGATGACGGGTAGGCGGCCAGTCCGCCGGGGACATACAGGCCCACCCGGCGCACGGGAATCCAGTGTTGGGAGACGACGGCGCCGTCGGCGATCGGCAGGTCGACGTCGGCCGGGCGCTGGGCCTGCGCGAAGGCCCGGGCGCGGGTGATCGATTCCTCTAGCGCCGCCCGGACGGTGGGGTCCAGCGACTCCAGCGCCTGGGCCAGGGCCGCGGCCGGGACCCGGGGGTGGTCCTGGGCGACGCCGTCGAACTTGGCGGCGAGCTCGCCCAGGGCGGCGAAACCGCGCGCCCGGACGTCGGCGATGATGGCGGTGACGGCCTGTTCGGCGGTGCTAACCGTGGCAACCGCGGTGCGGGGCACGGCTTGCTTGAGTTCGGCGAGCGTGAGGTGCCGACCGCGCAGGTCCGTCCGGCCAAACGCCAGGGGCGCCGGCGCCGCGGCGGGGCTGCTCGACGGCGCGGAGCCTAACTGATGGGAGGTCGTGGCCTGCATGCGGGATGCGGGAAAGTCGTTTCTGCTCACCCGGCCAGTTTACCGGGTTCCTCCCCGCCGCCGGGCCCAGGCCGTCACACTCCGTTTGGGCGGGCGGCGCCCGGGCGGAGCGGGAGACTCACTCGGTGCGGGCCGGGGCAAACAGGTGCGAGAGGAACGCGTGGAAGAAGGTGGCACAGGCTGCCGCCAGCGGCCACAGCAGCAGGGTGCTGGCCGCGCGCAGGGAAAACACCATGCTGGGGTTGGGCAGATTGTCCGGCCGTGTCGCGAACAGGTCCCCGGCGAATATGCCGGTGCGCCAGGCGATCACCGACCCCAGGAGGCCGCCGGCCACCACGGCCACAAAACGGCGCCCGGCGCCGGCCTGCGTCGCCGAGCGGCCCACGAGGATGCCGGCAGCAACCCCGGCCAGGACACACAATCCGGCGAGGGTGAGGTCCCGCGGCGGCCAGATCGAAAAGTCCGGGCCTTTCCCGTACCAGGCGCCGCCCGGGGCGGCAAACCACCACAGGAGGCCAAGGACGATGCCGGCCGCCGCCGACCCGCCGAACCAGGCCGGCCACCGGGCCGGCGGCGCCGAGGTCAGGTTCGCCGCTGCGGGGGGCGCATAGGCCGCGGGCGGATAGACGGAAGGGGGCGGCTCTGCCGAGGGGCGGAATCCGCCGGCCGGCAGGTTTTCAGTCATGACTCCACCGTACAGGACGTGCCCCGGGTGAAATCAGCTTTCCAGGCAGGCGGGGCCGAGCAGGACCTTCAGATCCCCGAACAGGGCCGGGGTGGGGTTGACTCGGTGGTGCAGCGGCAGCTTCATGACCTTGATGCTGCGTGTCCCGCTCAGGTGCATCTTCACGTCGGTGTTTCCGCGGTGCGTGCCCAGGACCTCCTTGAGCGCCAACAGCACGGGCTCGGTGGCCTTGTGTTCGGGCATGGAAATCACCAGCGGCCCGGCCAGGCCCTCGCTCAGGTCCGGGACGGAAAGTTCCATGGCGTTGAGGGTGATGGCGCCGTCGTCGCGCTTTTGCAGGCGCCCCTTGATCACCACGATCAGGTCCTCGGCCAGGATGGTGGCGATGGGCCCATACACCTGGCCGAAGAACATGACCTCCAGGGAACCGCCCAAATCCTCCACCTCACAGCGGGCATAGGGGTTTCCGCTGCTCTTGGCAATGCGGCGCTGCAGGCTGGTGATCATCCCGGAAATGGTGATGATGTGCCCGTCCGCGGGCCCGTCGTCGGAAAGGACCGTGGTGATGGACATGTCGGCATTTTGGCTCAGGATGCCTTCCAGGCCCTGCAGGGGGTGGTCGGAGACGTAGAGGCCCAGCATGTCCCGCTCAAAGGCGAGTTTGTCCTTCTTTTCCCATTCCGGCAGGTCCGGGATGTCGGTGATGAGCGCGGACTCCGGCTCGGCGTCATCCCCGCCCAGGCCGGCAAAGAGATCGAACTGGCCCACGGCCTCATTGCGCTTGAGCGTGATGACGGAGTCGATTGCCTCTTCATGGATCATGGCCAGGGCACGGCGCGGGTGGCCGAGGGAGTCGAAGGCCCCGGCCTTGATGAGCGATTCGATGGTGCGCTTGTTGCACACCACCGCCGGAACTTTCATCAGGAAGTCCGAGAAGCTCTCGAAATTGCCTTTTTCCTTGCGTGAGGTGACCAGCGCGTTGACCACATTGGCGCCGACGTTGCGGACGGCGCCCATGCCGAAGCGGATGTCGCGGCCGATCGGGGTGAAGTTCAGCTCGGATTCGTTGACGTCCGGGGCCAGCACCGTGATGCCCATGTGCCGGCATTCGTTCAGGTACAGGGCCAGCTTGTCCTTGTCATCGCCCACGGAGGTCAACAGGGCCGCCATGTACTCGGCCGGGTAGTGCGCCTTCAGGTACGCGGTCCAGTAACTGACCACCCCGTAGGCGGCCGAGTGGGCCTTGTTGAACGCGTAGTCGGAGAACGGGAGCAGGATGTCCCACAGCATGGTGACGGCGGCGTCGGAGTAGCCGTTGTCCAGCATGCCCTGGTGGAAGCCCTCGTACTGCTTGTCGAGTTCGGACTTCTTCTTCTTGCCCATGGCCCGGCGCAAAATGTCCGCCCGGCCCAGCGAGTAGCCGGCCAGCTTTTGCGCGATCGACATCACCTGCTCCTGGTAGACGATCAGGCCGTACGTGCCGCCGAGGATGTCGGCCAGCGGCTCCTCCAGTTCCGGGTGGATGGGGGTGATGGGCTGCAGGCCGTTCTTGCGCAGCGCATAGTTGGTGTGGGAGTCGGCGCCCATGGGGCCGGGCCGGTAGAGGGCCAGCACGGCGGAGATGTCCTCAAAGTTGTCCGGGCGCATCAGCTTCAGCAGCGACCGCATGGGACCGCCGTCGAGCTGGAAAACGCCCAGCGTGTCGCCGCGGGCCATCAACTCATAAGACGGCGCGTCGTCCAGTTCCAGATGTTCAAGGTCCAGCTCAAAGTCCTGGTTGAGCTGGATGTTCTCCAGCGCATCCGTGATGATCGTGAGGTTCCGCAACCCCAGGAAGTCCATCTTGATCAGGCCCAGGCCCTCACTGGTCGGGTAGTCAAACTGGGTGATGACCTGCCCGTCCTGGAAGCGGCGCATGATCGGCACGACGTCGATGATGGGGTCCGAGCTCATGATGACCCCGGCCGCGTGCACCCCCCACTGGCGCTTGAGCCCTTCCAGGCCCTTGGCCGTCTCGAAGACCTTGGCGGCCTCGGGGTCCGTCAGGAGCAGCTGGCGGAAGTCGCCGGCCTCCCCGTACCGCTTGGACTTGGGGTCCTCGATGTCGTGCAACGGGATGTCCTTGGCCATGACGGCCGGCGGCAGCGCCTTGGTCAGCTGCTCGCCCATGCTGAACGGGTAGCCCAGGACGCGGGAGGAGTCCTTGAGCGCCTGCTTGGACTTGATGCTGCCGTAGGTGACGATCATGGCCACCCGCTCGTCGCCGTACTTTTCGGTCACGTACTTGATGACCTCGTGGCGGCGCCGATCATCGAAGTCGACGTCAAAGTCGGGCATGGAGACGCGTTCGGGGTTCAGGAACCGCTCAAAAATCAGTCCGTGCCGCAGCGGGTCGAGGTCGGTGATGCGCATCGCGTAGGCCACCATGGATCCGGCACCGGAGCCGCGGCCGGGCCCCACCCGGATGCCGTGGTCCTTGGACCAGTTGATGAAGTCGGCCACCACCAGGAAATAGCCGGGGAAGCCCATCTTGATGATGACTTCCAGCTCGTAGTCGGCCCGGGCGCGGACGTCGTCCGGGATCCCCTTCGGGTACCGGTACTTCAGC
The DNA here is from genome assembly GCF_052114065.1 of Specibacter sp. RAF43. NCBI lineage: Bacteria > Bacillati > Actinomycetota > Actinomycetes > Micrococcales > Micrococcaceae > Specibacter > Specibacter sp. RAF43. The sequence continues at coordinate 71,727 of NZ_JBFREA010000009.1, forward strand.
CCGGCGTCGACCTCCTTGACCAGCCAGGACGTTTCGTCGTCGCCGGGCGGGCAGGGGAACTTTGGCATGTAGTTGGCGTCGGTGTTGAAGGACACCTCGCACCGCTCGGCGATCAGCAGCGTGTTGTCGCAGGCCTCCGGCAGTTCGGCAAACAGCTGGCGCATTTCCGCCGGGGACTTCAGGTAGTAGCCGCTGCCGTTGAAGGCGAAACGCGAGCCGCCCTGGTCGTAGGTGGGTTCAAGCAGCGTGGATCCGGACTGCAGCGCGAGCAGGGCCTCGTGGGCCTTGGCGTCCTCTTCGTGCGTGTAGTGGAGGTCGTTGGTGGCGACCAGCGGAATGGCCAGCTCCTTGGCCAACCGCAGCAAGTCCTTGGTGACCCGCCGCTCGATGTCCAGCCCGTGGTCCATCAGCTCGCAGAAATAGTTTTCCTTGCCGAAGAGGTCCTGGAACTCGGCGGCGGCGGCCTTCGCCTCGTCATACAGGCCCAGGCGCAGCTTGGTCTGCACCTCCCCGGACGGGCAGCCGGTGGTGGCGATCAGGCCCGGGTGGTATTCGTTGAGCAGCTCCCGGTCCAGTCGCGGGTACTTGCCGAACACCGAATCCAGCGAGGCGAGCGAGGAGGCCCGGAACAGGTTCCGCATGCCCTGGTTGTTGTAGCTGAGCAGCGTCATGTGCGTGTAGGCGCCGCCGCCGGAGACGTCGTCGCCCTTTTGGCTTTCCTCGGTGCGCCACTTCACGCGGGTCTTGTCCGTGCGGGCCGTGCCCGGGGTGACGTAGGCCTCCACGCCGATGATGGGCTTGACGCCGGCGTCGGTGGCCTTTTTCCAAAAGTCGAATGCCCCGAACAGGTAGCCGTGGTCCGTGGTGGCCAGGGCCGGCATGCCCAGCCGGTTCGTCTCCTCGAACAGCTCGCCCAGGCGTGCGGCACCGTCCAGCATGGAGTATTCGGTGTGCGTGTGAAGATGGACAAAACTGTCAGTCGATGAGCTAGCCACCCGACCAGTCTAGTCGGCGCGTGCGACGCCGGGGGCCGCCGCGGCGGGGGCGTGCCGGGCGGTGGCGCGGCTCCCTAGTGCCGGTCCCGCAGGGCCGTCAGGGCGTAGTCCAGATCCTGCGGGTACGGGCTGGTGACGCTTACTTGATCGCCGCTGGAGGGATGGGTGAAGCTGAGCTTGTGGGCGTGCAGCCACTGCCGGGTGAGGCCGAGTTCGGCCGCCAGCTTGGGGTCCGCACCGTAGGTGAGGTCCCCGGCACAGGGGTGCCGCAGGGCCGAGAAGTGCACCCGGATTTGGTGTGTCCGTCCCGTTTCCAGGTGCACCTCCACCAGCGAGGCCTTGCCAAAGGCTTCCAGCACCTCGTAGTGGGTGACGGACGGGCGGCCGTCCTCGATCACGGCAAAGCGCCAGTCATAGCCCGGGTGGCGGCCGATCGGCGCGTCGATGGTGCCGCGCAGGGGGTCCGGCAGGCCCTGGACCACGGCGTGATAGACCTTCTCAACGGTGCGATCCCGGAAGGCCTGCTTGAGCACCGTGTAGGCGTGTTCGCTCTTCGCCACCACCATGGCGCCGGAGGTGCCCACGTCCAGCCGGTGCACGATGCCGGCCCGCTCCTGCGCGCCGGAGGTGGCGATCCGGTAGCCGGCGGCCGCGAGCCCGCCCACGACCGTGGGTCCCACCCAGCCAGGCGAGGGATGCGCCGCCACCCCGACCGGTTTGTCGATGACGACGAATTCGTCGTCATCGAGGAGGATGTTCAGCCCCTCGACGGGTTCCACCACCACTGCCAGGGGGTCGGGCCGTTCGGGGATGGTCACTTGGACGCGGGCGCCGGCGCGGAACTTTTCCGACTTCGCCAAGATCGCGCCGTCCTGGAGCACATTGCCCTCCACGCACAGCAGCGCCGCGGCGGAGCGCGAGATGCCCAGGAGTTGGGCCAGGGCGGTGTCCGCGCGCTGCCCGGCCGCCTCCTCCGGGACCATGAAGGTCTCAGACATCGCCGGGCTCCCCCGCCGGGCCGGTCGCCGCCGGATTGGCGGCCGCGGCCGGTGTGGCGTTGCGCCCACGCAGGGGGACGCCCAGCAGTGTCAGGAGGCAGATGGTGATGACGCCCCCCACCACGCCCATGTCCGCCATGTTGAAGATGGCAAAGTGCGGGAAGGAGATGAAGTCCACCACATGTCCCATGCCGAAGGACGGTTCCCGGAACAGCCTGTCCGTCAGGTTGCCCAGGGCCCCGCCCAGGAGCAGTCCCAGTCCGATCCCCCACCACACGGATCCGATCCGCCGGGCCAGGACGATGATGTAGATCGACACGACGGCCATGATGATGGTGAACAGCCAGGTGAAGTTCTCGCCGATGGAGAACGCTGCCCCCGAATTGCGTATGTAGTACCACTGCAAGACGTGCGGAATGACGGGGGTCTGCTGCCCCTCCACCATGGTGGAGGTCACCCACTGCTTGGTCAGCTGGTCGCAGACATACGCCAGTGCCGCGAAGCCCAGCCACACCGCCACGTAGGTCATCCGATGCCGGACGGGTCCGGTGGCGGCCGGTGCCGCCGGGGATCCGCCGGTGACGCCGGCCACGGGTTCGTCAGAGGGGTGTTGCAAGGAGTCGTCGCTCATAGTACTTTCGTTACGTTGCGCCATCGGGACATGGTAAAACCGGACATACCAATACTAGGGTGTGGCGGCCGCAGGACTGCCATCCGGGCCGCGGCGGGCCTTAACGGCAAAAGGCCGGCATCCGGAATTATCCGGATACCGGCCTGCACGTGGTTATCTAGGAATCGGAGTTGCCCTCGGAGAAGTCCGGGGCCGCAACGGAGCCCCGGGAGTCCAGGTCGCGCAGCTGGCCTTCAATGTAGGTCTTCAGGCGTGAGCGGTAGTCGCGCTCGAAGCTGCGCAGCTGCTCCACCTTGCGTTCGAGCACGGCACGCTGCTGCTCCAGGGCACCGAGCGTCTTGCGGCTCTTCTCCTGGGCATCGTTAACCAGCGAGCTGGCCTCGATCTGGGCTTCGGCGATGATCTTGTCGCGCTGTTCCACGCCGGCGTTGACGTATTCGTCGTGCAGCTTCTGGGCCATGGCCAGGACGCCGGCGGCGGACTCGATGCCGGTGATCTGGGCACCGCCGCCCGAGGTGGGCTCTGCCTCCTTGGCCGCCGGGGCGGCCGCGACAACAGGTTCCGCGACGACGGGTGCCACCGGAGCCTCCTTGACGACCGGAGCGGCTTCGGGCACCTTCTCCTGGACGGGCGCGGTGGTCTTGGACGCGGCCGCCGTGCCTGACTCGCAGTCGGCCAGCTTCTTGCGTAGCTCGTCGTTTTCAGTATGCAAACGGCGGAGTTCGACGACGATTTCGTCAAGAAAGTCGTCGACTTCGTCTTGGTCGTAGCCTTCACGGAACTTCGTCGGCTGGAACCGTTTGTTGACAACGTCTTCTGGCGTTAGCGCCATCTAGTCACCTCATTGGTCTTAGTGAGTTCGGAACCGGCCGAAGCCATCCTTACTACGGTACCGAATACAGATCTAGCGATCTGCACTTGGGGTCTATCGCTTTTTACAATATAGCCTTTGGGCTTTGAAAACTAACGACGCGGCGCTAGCTAACAAAACTCCTTGTGATACTCATCCCAATGCCCACCACGACCAGCAGCAGCAGGAAGCCGATGTCCAGGGCCACGCTGCCGATCCGCACCGGCGGAATCAGCGCCCGGAGCTTGCGCAGCGGCGGGTCCGTGAGGCGGTAGATGAACGATGCGCCGACCAGCGCGAGCCCGCGCGGGCGCCAATTCCGGGCGAACACCTGGATCCAGTCAAATACCAAACGGATCATCAGGGTCAGGAAGTAGAGCAGCAACAGCAGGTACAGGAGGAAGAAAACAATTGACACGCGCGTGAACACATTCCCTAGGTGGCGGAACAAACTGGAATTAACACTGTACTAATTACCAACGCCGGTTTGCACCGTCCGGTTGCCCGGGGCGGTTGCACCGGTACCCGCTATAACGCACTGCCCGGCCACAAAGTGCCCGGGCAATGTCAATTCCAGTTGGTGCGCCGGCTAGCTCTGGTTGAAGAAGCTGGCCTGCGTGTCCGAAATCTTCTTGTCGTCGCCCAATACCTCAATGTAGGACGGCGAGAGCAGGAACACCTTGTTGGTGACCCGTTCAATGGAGCCGCGCAGGCCAAATACCAGCCCGGCTGAGAAGTCAACGAGCCGCTTGGCGTCGGCCTCACCCATGTCGGTGACGTTCATGATGACCGGAATGCCGTCGCGGAAGCTCTCCCCGATGATTTTTGCGTCGTTGTAGGAGCGGGGGTGAACAGTTGTGATTTGACGCAAGCTTGCAGCCTCTTCCCGATTTGATGCGGCACGCTTGATGGGTGTCACGGGTGCCCGGTATTCGTCGTCGCCGGCCTTGGGTGCGACCGGTTCCGCCACGGGTTCCGGCGCCGTGTCGCGGTCGAAGTCATTTGAGTATTCGTCGCTTTTCGGCACTGACGGGGCATGCTCGCCGTCGTAGTGCTCGTCACCATCGGCGAGCCCAAGATAGATCATTGTCTTGCGCAGAGCGCCAGCCATGGTTAGCTCCTCATTAGTCTGCTTTTGCGGGTGGGTAAAGCGGGTCGGCAAAACTGGCGACTTAATTACTGACTTCGAAATCGTTTTATTTCAAAGTCGTTGCCAATACCCAAAACGCTACCCCACGGGCGGACGCGGGCCGAGTATATCGGAACCGACACGCAGGTGTGTCGCACCCCACCGAATGGCCGCCTCAAGGTCCGTGCTCATGCCGGCGGAGATCGCCCCGGCGCCCGGGTGTTCGGCCGTCATGGCCGCGGAAATCCGGGCCAGAAGAGCGAAGGCCGGTTCCGGATCGGCCCCCAGCGGCGCCACGGCCATGACTCCGGCGAGCCGCAGCCCGGCCGCCGCGGCCACCAGGTCCGCCAGCCTGGGGACCTCCGACGGCGCGGCCCCGCCCCGGGCGTGCGGCCTGCCGCCGGGCGGCTCCTCGCCGCCGGGTGCGGCGCCGGAGAGGTCCACCTGGATGAAGCACTCCAGGTCCGCCCGCCCGTCAAGGTCCCGCTGGGCCGCCATGGCGCGCCCCAGGGCCCGCACGAGCGGGGCCCGGTCGATCGAGTGCACCGCATGGGCATACCGCACCACGGACTTGGCCTTGTTGCTTTGGAGCTGCCCGATGAAGTGCCAGCGCAGGGCGGGGTCCCCCACCTCCGCGGCCTTGGCGCCCGCCTCCTGGTCCCGGTTCTCCCCCACATCCCCGACGCCGAGGAGCCGCAGCCGCCGCACATCTTCGGCGGGGTGGAATTTCGTCACGACGATCAGGGTCGGTGCCGCGGCGTCGCCGGCGGCCCGGCGGATCCGCTCCCGCACGGCGGAGAGGTTGTCCTGCAGGTGGTGCGCGCGGGCATCCAGGGTGTTCATGCGTGGGGTTCCTTCATCAGTTCGGCTGGCGGGACGGTCGGTGCGCCCGGTCAGGGAAACCGGCCGCCGGCGTGGGCGGCGAAGCCGATGAACCGGCCCTCGGCCTCGCCGTCGCGGACCGCCCGGCGGTGCGAGAAGAATTCACGGTGTTCGAGCGTGCACACGCCCACGTCACGGACGGGCACGTCGAGGGCGGCCAGCTGTGCGACGACGGCGGCCGGCAGGTCCAGGGCCGGCGTTCCCCAGGACGTGGTGGCAAAGGCGGCCGGCGCCACGGCCGCCACGGCGGCCCGCATCGCCTCCGGGACCTCATAGCACCGCCCGCACACGCTGGGGCCGATCCATGCCTGGACCGCGGTGGCGCCGGCGCGGCGCAATTCGCCGACCGTGGCCGCGATGACGCCCGCCTGCACGCCGGGGCGGCCGGCGTGGGCCACGCCCAGGACGGCCTCCCCGCCGCCCGCCCGGCCCACCAGGACCACGGGCACGCAGTCGGCGACCATCACCGCAAGGCTGGCGGAGCGCGAGACCATTGCGTCCGCCGTCGGGCCCGGAAGCACCGGCACACCCGACGGCGCCGGCCCGGCTGCCGGGGCGTCGGACCCTTCAATGACGGCCACGTCGCGGCCGTGCACCTGGTTCATGTACCGCAGGCGGACACTCTCGCCGGACCCTGCCGCCGCAGCCGGGAAGGACAGGGCGGTGAGCTCCGCGTCCAGGGCGGCCCGGCGGGCGGCGACGCGAGCGGGGTCGTCGCCGACGTGAAAGGCCAGGTTGCCGGAGGTGGCGTCGGTGAAGCCCACCCACACTCCCGGGCGTACTTCTTCACAAAACCACATCACAGGCAAGCTGACCTTCCAGCGCCGGCCGGGCCGGCATGGTGCTCTTCGGGCGGGACCTACTTCAGGAAGTCGGGCACGTCCAGATCGTCGGCGCGGTGGCCGGTGAGATCCGGTTCCACGATGGCCGGCAGCTCGACGTCGAAGCCGCCGTCGGCCGGAACGTGGGACGTTGACTGCTGTCCCCACTGGTTCAGGTTGGTCACCGTGGCGCCGGCCGGAACGGCCTGCGGGGCCGGCGGTACGGCCGGCGCCGCGGCACTCTCGGCGGCCTCGGCCCCGGAATCCGTGGAATCGAAGCCGGCGGCGATGACCGTCACGCGCACCTCGTCGCCCAGGGCGTCGTCGATGACGGCGCCGAAGATGATGTTGGCCTCGGGGTGGGCCACTTCCTGGACCAGGCGGGCGGCCTCATTGATCTCGAACAGGCCCAGGTCGGAGCCGCCCTGGATGGACAGCAGGACGCCGTGGGCGCCGTCGATCGAGGCCTCCAGCAGCGGGGAGGCGATGGCGAGCTCGGCGGCCTTGACGGCACGATCCTCGCCCCGGGCGGAGCCGATGCCCATCAGCGCGGAGCCGGCGCCCTGCATGACGGACTTGACGTCGGCGAAATCCAGGTTGATCAGGCCCGGGGTGGTGATGAGGTCGGTGATGCCCTGCACGCCCGAGAGCAGCACCTGATCGGCGGAGCGGAACGCGTCAAGGACGGAGACGTTGCGGTCGCTGATGGACAGGAGGCGGTCGTTGGGAATAACGATCAGGGTGTCGACCTCATCGCGCAACGCCTCGATGCCGCTGTCGGCGCTCGTGGCGCGGCGACGGCCCTCGAAGGTGAAGGGACGGGTGACCACGCCGATGGTCAGCGCGCCCAGCGTGCGGGCGATCCGGGCCACGACGGGCGCGCCGCCCGTACCGGTGCCGCCGCCCTCACCGGCCGTCACGAAGACCATGTCGGCCCCGCGAAGGACCTCTTCGATCTCTTCCTGGTGGTCCTCGGCGGCCTGGCGGCCGACGTCGGGGTTGGCGCCGGCACCCAGGCCGCGCGTGAGCTCCCGGCCAACGTCGAGCTTCACGTCGGCGTCACTCATCAGCAACGCCTGGGCGTCGGTATTGATGGCAATGAACTCAACACCGCGCAAGCCGACGTCAATCATGCGGTTCACTGCATTCACGCCGCCGCCGCCGATGCCGACGACCTTGATGACGGCCAAGTAATTCTGGGGTGCTGCCACGTTACGTGTCCCTTGTTCGTATCTTGCTTCAGGTTCTTGGGTGATGCGGTCGCTATGGGTAAAACCGAGTCGATGCCGGGGCCGCCTGTGTCGTTTCCAACACCAACCTTCGACCAACGCCTGAAACCCTGTAGCTTAACCTTCAAGTTGAAGGTTATAGTTATGTCAACTAACTCTTGTCAGTGACGCTATGGCGCATCGGAGCCGCATGCAATAACCGCCCCCGCGTGTCGTGCGGAATCCGAGGAAAAAGTGGCAAATGCCTCGCCCGCCGCCCCTCCCTAGCGTGTCACAGGATGGCGGGGCGCGCTGACATCATAGACGTTGACCGGCGGCGGTTCCGCCTTGCCGGCCTCCGGGGCCGGCGGCGGGGCCAGGATCAGTGCCTCCAGGACCTGTGCCTTCAGCTCCATGTCCGATTCGTTCCCCCAGACGACCGTCTTGCCGTCGTCAAGCTTTAGTTCCACCGCGTTGGGCGATTTTGCGGAGGCGTTGGCCAGCTTGGTGAGCACCGATTGCGGGAGCGTGGCCAGCACCGCCGTCATGGCCGCAAACGTGTCCCTGCCGATCGCGGCCTTGCCGCCGTCGATCAGCGGCAGCGCCACCTTGGCGGGGTCCTTCGTGGAACCCAGCTGCACGCCGTCCTGATCCACCAGCAGGTAGGCGCCGCCGTGCTTGAGCAGCGCCACCGGGATCCGCTCCACCACGTGGACCAGCAACGTCGACGGCGGCCGGGCCTCGATCGTGAAGCTCTTGACTTGCGGCACCGACTTGAGCAGCTCACCGACCTCCGCCCGCGTGACCTGTGGCAGCGGCCTGTTCAGCAGCGGCTGCACGCTCTTGTGCAGCGTGGCGGCCGGGACCAGCTTTTGCCCGTCGAACGTGACGGTCTTCACGGCCAGGACCGGCGAAAACAGGGCCAGCGCCATGACCAGCCCCAGTACGACGGCGACGCCCGCCAACGCCAGCAACGCCCGCCTTTTGCGCCGCTTGTGTTCCGGTTCCGGAAAGACCAGCACGGTGGCGCCGCTGCCCGGGTGCGCCGTCCCATCGGCAGGGGTTTGCGCCCGGGGACCGGGCTGTGCCGCGCCCGGACGTGCGGGTTCCGGACGTGCCGCGCCGCGCTTTGGACGAGCGGCGGCGCGCCTTGGGCGTCCCGTCCCACGCACCTGTGTTGCCGCGCCGCGCGTTGGGCTCGCAACGGGAATGGGGGTAACGGAAACCTTGCCGCCGGCGCGCGCCCGGACATTGCTGCCGGCAGCCGGTTCGGCAGCGGCCTGGGATTCGGCAGCAGGCTGCGGCTCGGCCGTGGACGCCGGATCCGGCCCGCCGGCCGGCCCGCCGGCCGGGCCGAGGGGCCGGCCGCCGGGCCGGGATTGGATGACGCGGGGGCGCCGGGGCTCAGCCACGCGGACTGCCGGTCTCCGGGGCGGGCGCGCCCCGGTCGAGTTCGTTGAGGGCGGCGACCAATGCGGCACCGTATTGGGTGACGTCCCCGGCACCAATGGTCACAATGATGTCACCGGGGCGGGCGGCGGAAGCGAGCGCGGCCACGGCCGCTGCGGGATCGGGTGCGTAGCCGGTCGGGGCCCGCAGGGCGTCGGTGATGAGGCTACTGGTGACGCCCGGGATGGGGTCCTCGCGGGCCGGATAGATGTCCAGGACGGCCACGGTGTCGGCCAGCTCCAGCGCCGCGGCAAAGTCGGCGGCAAACGCCCGGGTACGGGAGAAAAGGTGCGGCTGGAACAGCACGTGCACCTTGTGCCCGTCGGCCACCGTTCTGGCCGCGTGCAGGGCGGCGGTCACTTCGGTGGGATGGTGGGCGTAGTCGTCAAAGACGCGGACCCCGCCCCCCTCCCCCTTGGCCTCAAAGCGGCGGGCCGCGCCGCGGAACCCGGCCAGTGCCGCCACGGCCGCGTCCACGTCCACGCCGAGTTCCCGTGCGACCGCCACGGCGGCGGCGGCGTTGCGAATGTTGTGCGCGCCCGGCACCTGCAGGCGCAGGGTGATCTCGCGGGCCGCGGGGTCCCCCGGCCTTCCTGCTGCGATTCGCAGCGTGGTTTCGGTGTGGAGTCCCTCGCCCGTGCCGGCGATGATGTGCACGTCGGCGCCGCGGGAATACCCGTAGGTGACGCTGCGGTGCCCGGCCGCCGATGCCCGGGCGGCCAGGGCGGCCGAACCGGCGTCGTCGGCGCAGGCGATGAGCACGCCGTCGGCCGGCACCAGGGACACAAAGGAGTCGAAGGAGGCAACGACGGCCTCGGCGGTGCCGTAGAAGTCAAGGTGGTCGGCCTCGAGGTTGGTCACGACGGCGATGGCCGGGCGGTAGTTCAGGAATGACGCGTCGGATTCATCGGCCTCGGCCACAAACACGTCGGCGCTCCCGCTGGCCGCATTGACGCCCAGCCCCTGCACGGTCCCGCCCACGGCAAAGGAGGCGTCAACGCCGGCACCGTGGAGCATGACGGTGATCATCGAGGTGGTGGTGGTCTTCCCGTGTGTCCCGGCGACGGCAACCACCCGGTCCCCGCCCATCGCGGCGGCCAGCGCCTGCGACCTGTGCAGGACGGGCAACCCGGCGGCCCGGGCCGCGGAGAGTTCCGGATTGTCCGCTCGGATCGCCGTCGAGACAACCACCGTGTCCGCGCCGCGCACGTGGTCGGCGGCGTGCCCCACGTGCACGTCGGCGCCCAGCGCGGCCAGCGCGTCCAGCCCCGCCGACGCCTTCCCGTCCGAGCCGCTGACCGGCACGCCGCGGCCCAGCATGATGCGCGCCACGGCCGACATGCCGGCGCCGCCGATGCCGATGAAGTGCACCCGGCCCAGTTGCCCCAGGGTGGGCGCCACGTAGTGCCCCGGTCCGGGATTGCTGGAAATAGCTGCCATTGTTCCCCTCACTTTCCTGCCGCGGCGATGACCATGTCCGCCATGCGCTCGGCGGCGTCGCGAATTCCGTGCTCGGCCGCCCGGGCCGCCATGGCCGCCAGCCGCCGCGAATCCAGGCACAACGGGATCACCTCGGCGGAAATCCAGGCGGCATCGAGGTCGGCGTCGGCCACCAGCAGGGCCGCATCGGCCGCCACCAGCTCGGCGGCGTTGCGGGCCTGCTCGCCGTTGCCCACCGGCAGCGGCACAAATACCGCCGGCAGCCCGACTGCGGCCACCTCCGAGACGGTCCCGGCACCCGAGCGGCACAGCAGGACGTCGGCGGCGGCGTAGGCGTCCTCCATGGCGTCCACGTACTCGACCTGCCGGTACAGGGGCGCGGTGAGCAGGCCGCCGTCGTCCGTCGTGACGGACTTGTTGTGGCCGGTGATGTGCAGTGTCTGGATGCCGGCGGCGGCGAGGGCCCGGACGGATTCCGCCACGGCCCGGTTCAGGCGCAGGGCGCCCAGGGAACCGCCGGTGACGATCAACGTGGGGCGGGCCGGGTCCAGCCCGAGTCGTGCCCGGGCTCCGTTGCGGGCGGCCTGACGGTCCAGCCCGGCGACGGCGGCGCGCATGGGCATCCCCACGAGCCGGCCGTTGCGGATCCTGGTGGCGGCGAACGCGGTGCCCACGTGGCTGCTGTAGCGGGCGCCGACCTTGTTGGCCAGCCCGGCCTTGGTGTTGGCCTCATGGATGACGATCGGGATGGCCAGGGACTTGGCCGCCAGGTACATCGGCGTGCACACGTAGCCGCCGACGCCGACCAGGACGTCGGCCCGGGCGTCCGTGAGGATGTCCTTGGACCGGGCGACGGCGCGGCGCATGCGCGCGGGCAGCTTCAGCAGCTCCGGGGACGGCCGGCGGGGCAGCGGGACCCGCGGGATGGTCGCCAGGGCAAATCCGGCGGCCGGGACCAGCCGTGTCTCCAGCCCGTCGTCCGTGCCCACGGCGAGGATGCCGGCCTGTGGCAGGCGGTTGCGGAGGGCGTGGGCGATCGCCAGCAGGGGGCTCACATGCCCGGCCGTGCCGCCGCCGGCCAGGACCACGGAGAGGGATGGATGCTCGCGGCCGGCGCGGCCGGGGGCGGGGTTGTTTTCAGTCATGAATCGTGGGGGTACTTTCTGGTTCGGCCCGGGCGAAGGAGAGGACCACGCCGATGGCCATGAGCACCATCACCAGTGCGCTGCCGCCGTAGGAAATCAAGGGTAGCGGGACGCCGATGACGGGCAGGATGCCCGCCACCATGGCGATGTTGACGAAGGCCTGGCCGATGATCCAGGCTAGGATGGCGCCGCACACAATCCGGGCAAACGGTTCGTCGCGTTTCATGATCACCCGAAAGATCGCGAAGGCCAGCACCCCGTACAGGGCGATGATGACCAAGGTGCCAAGGAGCCCAAACTCCTCGCCGAGGATCGCGAAGATGAAGTCGTTGTGCGCCTCCGGGATCCAGCTCCACTTTTGCCGGCTTTGGCCCAGGCCAACACCCCACCAGCGCCCGGAGGCCAGCGCGTACAGGCCGTTGGTGGCCTGGTCGCACAGGCCGGTGTTGCACTCCCCCATCCAGCCGGCCAGGCGGGAGGTCCTGTTGCCGCTGAACGCCGCCAGCAGGGCCGCGGCGCCGATCCCGACGGCCAGGGAGGGCAGGAGCAGCTTCATGGAGGCGCCGCCGAAGAACAGTCCGGCCGCGATCACGGACATGACGATCACCGCCGTGCCAAGGTCGTGCCCGGCCAGGACCAGGATGACGACAACGGCGCTTACCGGCACCACCGGGACGACGGTGTGCCGCCATTGGCGGATCAGCTCGCCCTTGCGGGCCAGGACCATCCCCATCCACAAGGCGAGGGCCAGCTTGGCGGCCTCGGAGGGCTGGAAGCTGAATTCGCCGAGGTTGATCCAGTTCCTGTTGCCGCCCACCTCCATGCCCATGGGCGTAAACACCAGAAGGAGCAGCACGATGGAGAGCCCCAGGGCCGGCCAGGCCAGTCGCTTCAGGGCCGGGGGGCGCAGGAAGGACAGCACCATCATCAGGACCAGGCCGAACCCGGCAAACATGCTTTCCTTGATGAACAGCGAATACGGGTCCTTGCCCGCGGAGATGGACTCGGCCGCCGACGCGGAAAGTACCGTCATCAGCCCGATGCAGGTCAGTGCCACCGTGGTGCCGATGATCCAGTAATAGGAGGCGCCGGGGCGCCCGGCCAGCACGTTGATCCGACGGCGCGCCCGCTGCCAGCGGCCCGGCTCGACGCTGTCGGCGGCGGGCTGGGCAGTAGTTTCGGCGGCAGTTTCGGCGGGCTTCGCGGCTGTTTCGGCGGCGGTGCGCGCGGATCGCAGCCGGTTGGCTGCCGTTCCGGGTTGTGCCGGGGTCCTGGCCATTATGACTCCTTGGTGCCGGTCGCCTGTCCGTCCAACAGCTCGCGGACCGCGTTGATGAATGACCGGCCGCGATGGGCATAGGAGGAGAACTGGTCCATCGAGGCCGACGCCGGGGCCATGAGCACCGTGTCACCGTCGGCCGCCAGCTCCGCCGCCGCCGCGACGGCCGCAGCCATGACGGCGTCACCCAAGAGCGGCGTTGCCGCATTGCCGTCCCTGCCAGTGTGGGCCCTGCCGGTGCCGATGACCGGCACATCCGGGGCGTGTCGGGCCAGGGCGGCGGCCAGCGCGCTGCTGTCCGTACCGATCAGCACCACGGCCTTGAGCCTGTCGGCGTACTCCTCCACCAGGGCGTCGTAGGCGACACCCTTGGCCAGGCCGCCGGCAATCCAGATCACGGGGCGGAACGCGGACAGCGACGCCGCGGCCGCATGCGGGTTGGTGGCCTTGGAGTCGTTGACCCACAAGATGCCGTTGGCCCTCGCCACCGGCTGGATGCGGTGCTCGCCGGATTCGTAGGCCTTCAGCCCGTCCCGGACGTTTTCCGGTGCCAAGCCGATGGCGCGGACCAGTGCGGCGGCGGCCGCCGCGTTGGCCACCAGGTGACGGGGCACCAGGTCCGCGATGTCGCTGACCTGGGCCAGTTCGACTGCGGAATCCCTGCGTTCGGCGATGAAGGCCCGGTCCACGATCAGGCCCTCCACGACCCCGACCATGCTCACGGCCGGCATGCCGGTGGTGAAGCCGATCGCGCGGCAGCCTTCCCGGACATCGGCGGCCTCCACCATGCGTTCTGTTTCAATCTGCTCGGCGTTGTACACGCAGGCGATCTTGGTGTTGTTGTAGATCTTGGCCTTGTCGGCCGCGTAGGCAGCAAAGCTGCCGTGCCAGTCCACGTGGTCCTCGGCCAGGTTCAGGCACACGCTGGCGRCCGGTTCCAGGGATTCGGTGAAGTGCAGCTGGAAGGTCGAGAGCTCCACGGCCAGCGCATCCCAGCCCTGCGGATCCCGCACGGCGTCCAGGATGGGCGTGCCGATGTTGCCGGCGGCAATGGCTCGCAGCCCGGCGGCCTGGAGCATGGCCTCCACCATGGTGGTGGTGGTGGTCTTGCCGTTGGTGCCGGTGATGGTGATCCACTCGGCGGTCTTGCGACCAGCCTTCGTGCGCACCCGCCAGGCCAGTTCAACGTCGCCCCAGATGGGGACCCCGGCGGCCGCCGCGGCCGCGAGCAGCGGATGGGTGGGGCGGAAGCCGGGACTGGTGACCACCAGTTCGGCCGGCTCCCCGCCGACCAGGGGCAGCACGGTGGAGGTGTCCGGGCCCAGGATGACATCCTCGACCCCGACCAGCTTGAGGGTGTCGGCGCTGCGGCGGGCGGCGTCGTCGTCGGACGCGGCCACCACCACAACCCGGGCGCCCAGTTCGGCCAGGGTGTCCGCGACGGAAAAGCCGGTCTTGGAGATGCCGGTGACCACCACGCGCAGCCCCGACCAGTCAGCGTCCCAGCTGGTCAGTGAATCAAGTCGGCTCATTTTGGCACTCACAGTCGAACGATCCATTCAGCGTAGAAGGCACCCAGCCCGACGGCCACCATCAGTCCGGCCAGGATCCAGAAGCGCACCACCACGGTGACCTCGGCCCAGCCCTTGAGCTCGAAGTGGTGTTGCAGGGGGGCCATCCGGAACACGCGTTTGCCGCGGGTCAGCTTGAAGAAGCCCACCTGGATGATGACGGAGGCGGTGATGAGCACGAACAGCCCGCCGATGACGGCCAGCAGCATCTCGGTGCGGGAGAGGATGGCGAAGCCGGCCATGGCCCCGCCAATGGCGAGCGAGCCGGTGTCGCCCATGAAGATCTTGGCCGGGGAGGTGTTCCACCAGAGGAATCCGATCAGCGCCGCGAACATGATGACGGCCACCAGGGACAGGTCCAGCGGGTCACGAACCTCGTAGCAGACGGTTTGCGAGGGAATCTTGCGGGAGCCGCAGGCCTGGCTGCTCTGCCACAGTCCGATCAGCGTGTAGGCGCCAAAGACCAGGATGGCCGCACCGGTGGCCAGCCCGTCCAAACCGTCGGTGAGGTTTACGCCGTTGGTCGCGGCGGCGATGATGAAGTTGGACCAGAGCACGAACAGCACCACCCCCACCCCGGCGCCGGCAAAAGCCAGGTTCAGTGCGGGAATGTCGCGGGCAAAGGAGATGAACATGCTGGCCGGCGTCTTGCCGGTGCTGTCCGGAAAGTTCAGTGCCATCAGCGCGAAGGCGATCCCGACAATGCCCTGGCCGAGCAGCTTGGCCTTGGCGTCGAGCCCAAGGCTGCGCTGGTGGGAAATCTTCAGGTAGTCATCGAGCAGCCCCACCAGCCCCATGCCCACCATCAGGAAGATCATCAGCAGCCCGGACGCCGTCGGTCCCTGCGAATTCGGGTTGATCAGCCAGATGATCAGGTGCGTGATGAAATACGAGGCCACGACCGAGCCCACCACCACGGTGCCGCCCATGGTGGGGGTGCCGCGCTTGATGTGGTGGGTGGTGGGGCCGTCGTCGCGAATGATCTGGCCGTATCCCTTTTTGACCAGGAAGCGAATGAACAGCGGCGTGCCGATCATGGCCAATGCCAGGGCCAGTCCGGTACCTATGAGCAATGCGATCATGACCGCTGCGTCCTTTCACCGGTACCGTCTGGGGCGTTCCTCGTGGGTAATGCTATCCGATCGCCCAGAAACCGCAGTCCGGCGCCGTTGGAGGATTTGAACAGGACCACGTCACCCGGAAGCAGCTCTCTCTCCAGCACTTCAAGGGCCGCCTCGGCGTCCGAGACGAACATGGATTCATCGCCCCAGGAACCTTCCATGACGGCGCCCACATGCATGGCCCGCGCCCCCGTCCCGACCACCACCAGCCGGGAGATGTTCAGCCGCACGGCCACCCGGCCGACGGCGTCGTGCGCCAGCACGGAGTCCTCGCCCAGTTCAAGCATCTCCCCGAGGACCGCCCAGGTGCGCCGGGCACCGCTGGCGCCCAGTTCGGCCAGGGTGCGCAGGGCCGCACGCATGGATTCGGGGTTGGCGTTGTAGGCGTCGTTGATGACGGTGACGCCGTCGGGCCGGTCGGTGCGCTCCATGCGGTAGCGGCTCACCGGGCCCTGCGCGCCGAGGGAGGCGGCAATGACCGCGGCGTCAATCCCGGCGGCGTGCGCGGCGGAGGCGGCGGCCAGCAGGTTTGTCACATGGTGGAGGCCCAGCAGCTTGCTGTGCACGGCGAAGGACTCACCGCCGCCGGGGAAGGACAGGTCGAATTCCGGGTTGCCGTCGGCATTGGTGCGCACGTTGCGTGCCTGCACGGTGTCCGGGGTGTCGGCGTCGGCGCTGGTAAAGAACGTCACGGGTGCCGCGGTGCGGGCGGCCATGGCCCGCACGCGCGCGTCGTCAAAGTTCAAGATGGCCGTGCCGCCGGCGGGCAACGCCGCCGGCAGTTCACCCTTGGCGGTTGCGATGTTCTCAATGGAGCCGAACTCGCCGGCATGGGCGCTGCCAACGCACAGGACGACGCCGATGTCCGGGTGGACGAGATGGGAGAGGTAGGTGATCTGGCCGGTCTTGGTGGCACCCATCTCAATGATGAGGTAGCGAGTGTCCAAGGTGGCACGGAACACGGTCAGCGGCACGCCCACCTCGCCGTTGTAGGAGCCGACCGGCGCCACGGTTTCGGCCAGGGGTGAGAGGATCCCGGCCAGCAGGTCCTTGGTGGTGGTCTTGCCGGCCGAGCCGGTGATGCCGATGACGGTCAGCGGGGAATGCGCACGGATCCGGCGCACCACCTCGGCAGCCAGGGCGCCCATGGCGAGCACCGCGTCGGCGACGATGACCGCCGGGAAGTGCGCAGCGCCGTCGGACCCGCCGCCCTCCACCGAGACGTCGCGTTCGGCCAGGGCCAGCACGGCGCCGGCGGCAAAGGCGGCCGGCACGAAGTCGTGGCCGTCGGCGTGCTCGCCGGCCTTGGCAACGTACAGGCTGCCGGCGACGGCGTCCCGCGAATCGGTGACGATGCCGGCCACGTTGATGCGGGTTTGCGGATCGGTGCCGGCGGACAGCCGGCCATTGGCAAGGGCGGCAATCGTGGCCGCGGAAAAATAAATCATGGCTGTCTAGGACTCTATCCTGCTCGCGGAAGCGACGGGGAATCCCCGGTGGGCCAGGGCGCTCCGCAGTTCAACCCTGTCGTCAAGGGCGACGTTGACGCCCTTGACCTCTTGATAAACTTCGTGACCGCGCCCGGCCACCAGGATGGTGTCCGCCGGCCCGGCCAGCGCCACGGCTCGCCGGATGGCCGCCGCGCGTTGGTCAAATTCCTCGACAACCCGGCCCAGCTTCAGCCGTGCGTTCGCGTCCACGGCGCCGGCCAGGACGCCGGCCCGGATCGCGGCGGGGTCCTCGTCGTGGGGATCGTCGTCGGTGATTATCACCACATCGGCTCCCTGCACGGCGATGGCGCCCATGATGGGGCGCTTGGTCACGTCCCGCTCCCCCGTGGCGCCAAAAACCACAATGACCTTCGAGGCGGCGGCGGGCGATCGCACGGCCTCCAGCGCCCGTTCCAGGGCATCGGGATTGTGCGCAAAGTCCACGATCGCCACCGGCGCGGTGCCCACCAGCTGCATGCGCCCGGGCACGTCCAGGGTGAAGGGGTCGTGGGCGTCCAGGGCCGCCTGCACGGCCCGGACGACGGCGGTCGTTCCGTCGCCGGTGCCCGCCCCGTTTTCGGGCAGGGACAGGAGCTGTTCGAGGACCATGACCACCGCCAGGGCGGCGTTGGAGACGTTGAAGCCGCCGGGCAGCCCGGTGTGGACGGTCAGCGTTGCCCCGCCGGGGCCGTGCAGCGCAAAGCGGGAGCCGATCCCGTCCCGGTCGACCCGGCCCACGTGCCAGTGCGGCGGGGAAAATTCCGGCCCCGCCGGCTCAGGCACTCTCGTTTCAGAGACGGCGGGGGGCCGGGTTGCCAGGGTGGCCGTCGGGACGGTGGCCGCCGCGGCCATCCGGCGCCCCCAGTGGTCATCGACGGTGACCACGGCGCGTCGGGCCTGCTCCGGCGCGAAGAGCGCGGCCTTCGTGGCGAAGTAGTCCTCCATGGTCCCGTGCAGATCGAGGTGGTCCTGGGTGAGGTTGGTGAAGCCGGCGACGTCAAAGCGCACCGAATCGACGCGCCCAAACGCCAGGGCGTGCGAGGACACCTCCATGGACGCCGCATCCAGCCCGCGCTCGGCCATGACGGCCAGCAGCGCGTGCACGTCGGTGGATTCCGGCGTCGTCAGCTTGCTGGGGATGGGTTCGTCCCCGGCCAGGATCTCGATGGTGCCGATCAGGCCGGTGGACTTGCCCAGGGCGCGCAACAGGGAGTTCAGGAAGTAGGTGGTGGTGGTCTTGCCGTTGGTGCCGGTCACCGCGAAGAGCGGCATCCTTGCCCGTGCCGCGGTGCCGTAGACCAGGGCCGCGATCGCGCCGGCGCGGGCCCGAGGGTTCGCGCAGCGCAGCACCGGCACGGCGAGGGAATCGCCCAGCTGGTGGGCGCCGTCGTCGTCCGTGAGCACCGCGACGGCACCGGCGGCAATGGCGGCAGCGGCGAATTGGGCGCCGTGGGCGTGGGCGCCGGGCAGCGCGATGTACAGGTCGCCGGGCGCGACGGCCCGCGAATCCAGGCTGACGCCGCGGACCTCGGGGCCGCCGGCCGGCCGGGCGGCCCCGGCCAGCTCGGC